>JBDTUW010000642.1:0-3363 GCA_040007555.1 Acidobacteriota bacterium
AGTTGAGCGGGAGCTGAAGTTGAAGAACGTGATAGGCCTTCTTCGCGGCGCCGACCCGATTTTGAAAGAGACGTACGTCCTCGTCACGGCCCATTACGACCACCTTGGAGTTCGGCCTGAGCTAGAGGGTGACAAGATTTTCAACGGCGCGAATGATGACGGCAGTGGCACGGTGTCCGTGATCGAGATTGCAGCGGCGCTTTCGAGACTGAAGACGCGGCCGAAGCGAAGTCTGGTTTTTATGACGGTTTTTGGCGAGGAGCGTGGCTTGCTGGGGTCTCGATATTACGGCCGGCACCCGATTTTCCCGTTGGTGAAGACAATCGCAGACATAAATCTCGAACAGGTGGGACGGACCGATAGTAGCGAGGGCTCGCAGGTCAACCGAGCCAGTATGACTGGATTTGACTTCTCGGACATTGGGCCGATCTTCGAGAGGGCAGGGAAGTTGACCGGGATCGAGGTTTACAAGCATCCGGAGAATAGTGACGCTTTTTTTGGACGGAGCGATAACCAGGCGCTTGCCGATGCCGGCATACCGGCGCATACGCTATGTGTGGCCTTTGTTTATCCCGATTATCACCAACCCGGCGACCATTGGGACAAGGTGGATTTTGTGAATCTCGCCCGCACGGATCGGATGGTGGCGCTGGGCCTGTGGATGATGGGAAATGCGGATTTGGAGCCGAAATGGAACGAAGCGAACCCAAAGGCGGCTCGATATGTTGAGGCCTGGAAAAAACTTCAGGGGAGCCGATAAGTTGCGGCCCGAAACTTCAGGAAAAAAGACTTGCCATATTTTCGGGACGTGGGCTATACTCGTGTCGCTTCTTCGGGTTGTCATACTTGAATCAGGAATTTAGGCGCGTTGGCTGAAGGCAGGACGCGAGCCGTTCTGAAAGCAGAACTAAGCAATAGAGCAATAATACTGGTTTAGACAATGTCATCCCCGGACCCGATGAAAGTGCCCGCAAGAGTGCGTAGCGATGAATAATTGACGGAGAGATTCACCTTGAGAATTCAGTCGAGGAGGTTCGGTAGGCCGTCGGGTCCTTTCTTTTTGACCCCGACGCGTAAGTTTTTCGTTTCGCCTACCCCGCATCAACACCTTCTCAATATCCGATCCGAACAACAGCAATCTTTTTCCGGTAGCTTCGTCTTTCTCGATTGAGGATGAGTGCTGGCGGATTCGTACGAGCAATTCAATTCTGTTTGGTCTTAGCGTGCCGCTGCCGCGGTTTCCCTGCGGTCCTCTCGTTTTAATGCGGCGTGCGCCTGTCGATGAGACCTTGTGACATGTTCAAAGGAAAGGAACACGCAATGCGCCCCCACCAGTTAGGCAATCGTAGAAATGTCATCATCCTCTCACTGCTCGCGAGTTTTATTCTCGGTGCAATTTTTGTGTTTGCGCCGATGAGTTCGATCGCGGCACCACGTCAGGCGCTCGCTAAGACGCTGAGCCCGAGTCCGGCGGGACCGGTAACGACGTCGGTTTTTGCAGATGCTCACCGTTATTATCGCGGGGTCTTCGATTGGAATCGCCCGCTGCCGTGGCTCGATGTTGCGAAGATCACTGGTGAGGGGGAGACGAAAGCATCTGGGAGTTTTATTACTGTTGGCGCGATGGTCTTTGCGGGCGCGACCTTGGTTGCCAGTCCGCCAAGCGGGACCACTGTGGCGCCAGGATCAAACATTACTTATACGATTACCATAAATAATGGATTTTGTACGGACACGAACACGTTTATCCAGACTCAAACACCGCTTAATACGACGTTCGTGTCGGCCGCTATTACGGACAATCCTACCGCGTGGACAATAACGGCTCAGCCTATTGTCGGGGGTACCGGGTTGGTGAGGTGGGATGGACCCGGCGGGATCGGGTCTTTGCCAGCCGACGATTCGATTACCGTGACGCTGACGGTGAAGGTCAACCCCGCAGCATCTGACGGTTTTGTGATCGCGTTTTCCGGCAACTACGGTGCGCAGTTTGGTGAGGATGGCCTGGGTTGCGTTTTTCTTGTTGGGGACAATGTTCCCTTTTCGGCAAGCCACACCGTTGCGGTGACCTTCGCTGATCTCTCGCTCACCAAATTTGCCGGCGCAGGCGGTGGCGGTGGCGGTGGGACGGTCGTTGCGGGAGGCACTTCGGCGGCGTTCGGACGTCCCGGGAGCGGCACGCCGGCAAATGGTACGGGCAATATCACCTACGAGCTATTGATTGGCAATGGCGGACCGAATGATGGCACGAATACAATTATTCAGGACTCAATTCCAAACAACACTGTGCTCGTCTCCAACCCCGCACTTGATCCGACAACGGTTGCTGTTAATGGGTTTCCCCAACCGGCCTTCGTGATGAACTGCAATGTGTTTGGGGGCAATTTCATCGAGTGCCGGCCAGGAAACAACACGGGGCTCAACCCTGCGTGGGGCCCGGATGTCCTACCGAATGGGTTCACGGCTCGCCTTCGGTACAGAGTGCGTGTTCCGGCGGATGTAGCGCAGGGAACGATAATCCAGAACGAAGCGCGGATATCCTCAGTTGCAACGAATCCGGGCCCTGGTACCCTGACGGCAGACCCGAATGCGGGAAACAACGCCTCGACCCCGGTCAACACGCTGGTCATCGCTCTCGCCGATCTGGGCATTACGAAAGTCACAAGCAATCCGACCCCGACTGCCGGAGGCGCGGCTTTCAGCTACACCCTCGTTGTTACCAATAACGGACCGAGCAACGCCATTGATGTGGTGGTCAACGATCCGCTTCCGCCGGGCGTAATCTTCCAAAACGTAGCTGTAGTCAATGCGACAGGCGGCAATCTTGTCTGCGTCGGACCGCCGAATGCGACGAATGGTACCGTTAGCTGTACCAGCGGGAACTTTCCGGCGGGATCTGTGTCAACCGTGACGATAGTGGCTCAGATCGTGTCGAACGTCGCCTCTGGAGTCCGGACGAACACCGCGACTGTCGGCTCAGCGACAACTGAGACGCCAAATGTTGCTCCAAATTCCGCGAGCGTGCAGCAGAATATCGTGGTGGATGCTCCGCTGTCGATCACCAAGGCGGGACCGGCGACAGTTTGCGCCGGTGACACGTACACCTATCACATCACGGTCCTTAACGGCGGCTCGAGCACGGCGCTCAACGCGACCATCAGTGACCCCCTTCCAGCGAACACTACCTTCCTTTCGCAGGTTGGGACCGGTGCGTTTGCCGGTACTTGCTCCCACAATGGGGGTATTCCTGGAACGGTTACCTGCGGCGCGGTGGATATCCCTTCAGGCCTCAGCACTCTGGACATCACTGTCAAACTGGCGCCGAATGCGCCTGTGGGTGCGCTCGCGAACACGGCTACGATC
>JBDTUW010000643.1:0-3357 GCA_040007555.1 Acidobacteriota bacterium
TCACCTGCTTCATCACATCAACCTTCAGGTTGTGCTCCAACACCACTCATTTGAACACAACCTGAAGGTTGATGAACTCTGAACGCCCCTCGGGTCTCACTCCTCCAACTGACCACTGACCACTGACTGCCACTGACTGCCACTGACAACTGACAACTGCACGTGGTATAGTCGCCGGTCATTCGACTAAATTGTGAGGGGAGAATTGATGGAATTTGCGGTCAAGTCCCGTGTCATGACTGTCGACGACATGCAGCGCGTCATGGCGCGCATCGCATCGCAGATAGTCGAGAACAACCCCGATCTTGCAAATGTGTTGCTCGTTGGCATTCGCCGCCGTGGAGTGCCCCTGGCTGGGCGTCTCGCCGCGAAGATCGCCGAGACTGAGAAAACCGCGATCGCTACCGGAGCCCTCGATATCACGCTCTATCGCGACGACCTGAGTACAGTCGGCGATCGCCCCGTTGTCAATCGGACAGAGCTACCCGGGGACATCACCGGGCGGGCGATCATCCTGGTGGACGACGTGCTCTACACCGGGCGTACAATTCGGGCTGCACTGGACGAGTTGATCGATTTTGGCCGTCCACGGAAGGTAGAGCTGGCTGTGCTTATCGACCGAGGGCACCGTGAGCTTCCGATCCAGGCAGACTATGTCGGCAAATTCGTCCAGACTTCCGATAACGAGATCATCAAAGTCATGCTTCCCGAGTTCGATGACAAGGAAGAGGTAATTCTTGTCGAACACGCAGATACCTCCAGCTGATGGCGACTACCTTGCCTGATTTGCCTTGTTTGCCTTGTTTGCCTTGTTTGCCTTGTTTGCCTTGTTTGATTGTTGAACCCGCGACTCGTTGAGTCTGACGTTCGCTGGCTCGATGCCAAGCACGCTATGCCGCTCCAACGCAAAGACCTGCTCGGAACCGCCGAACTCTCGGTTGGCGAAGTTAATCTTATTCTTGACACTGCCGAGACCTTTCGCGACGTGAGTCAGCGCAAGATCAAGAAGGTACCGACGCTCCGTGGGAAGACAATCATCAATCTCTTCTTCGAGGCTTCGACCAGAACGCGAACGAGTTTCGAGATTGCCGCCAAGCGTCTTTCCGCAGACGCGATCAATATCTCCGCTTCGACCTCGAGTGTAGTCAAGGGCGAAACTCTGGTTGATACTGCGCTCAACCTTCAGGCAATGGCGCCCGATGCGATCGTCATTCGGCATTCATCCTCTGGTGCACCACATCAAATTGCTCGAATCGTTAATGCTGCAGTAATCAATGCCGGTGATGGAGCGCACGAGCATCCAACCCAGGCGCTTCTCGATGCATTGACCATTCGGCAGCGCAAGGACCGCATTGCGGGACTGAAGGTCGCGATCATCGGGGACGTGCTGCACAGCCGTGTGGCGCGTTCGAATGCGCATCTCCTTGCAAAACTTGGGGCGGAAGTGGTTCTTGCTGGACCACGCACACTGCTGCCTTACGGATTCGAGCGTCAGATCGGTCCGGTGGAAGGCTCGGTGCGTTTTGCGGCTGATCTCAGCGAAGCGCTCACGGGGGCTGATGTCGTCATGATGCTGCGCATTCAACTCGAGCGGCAGTCGGGAGGGTTCTTTCCAAGTCTGCGCGAGTATTCTCTTCACTTCGGATTGACAAGGCGAAGGTTGGAGCTTGCCGGCCCGGATGTGGTTGTCCTTCACCCGGGCCCCATCAATCGTGGAGTCGAGATAGACTCGGACGTGGCAGACGGGCCTTTCTCAGTGATTCTCGATCAGGTTAATAACGGCGTCGCTGTCAGAATGGCTGTGCTGTACCTGCTGGCCGGTGGAGATTGAGATGACGGCAACATTGCTCATCAGGAATGGCACGATCATCGATCCCTCTCAGCAATATGAGCAAGAGGGAGATGTGCTCATTCGCGATGGAAGGATCGAGGGACTTGGAGAAGGTCTGAACGCAAACGGCGCGGAGGTCTTTGATGCCTCGGGATGCATCGTTGCGCCGGGGTTTATTGACCTCCACGCGCATCTTCGCGAACCGGGCTTCGAGTACAAGGAAACGATCGAGTCGGGGGCTCGGGCGGCGTTGGCCGGAGGCTTCACTGCGGTCTGTTGCATGCCCAATACGAATCCCATCAATGACAACTCGTCAGTCACGAGTTTCATCCGGGAGCGCGCGGCTGCCGCTGGTTTGGCCCGGGTCTATCCGATCGGCGCGATCACACATGGTTCCAAAGGCGAACGACTCGCCGAGATTGGCGAAATGAAGATGGCTGGAATCGTCGCCATCAGCGATGACGGAAGAGCAGTGGCAGACTCCAACCTCATGCGGCGAGCGATGGAATACGCAGGCAACTTCGACCTTCCGGTCGTCGATCACTGTGAAGACTGCTGTGCCACAGGTGGCGTCATGCACGAAGGTGAGTACTCAGCGCTGCTCGGGCTGAAGGGAATGCCTGGGACGGCCGAGGACCTGCACGTCGCGCGCGACATCATGCTTTCTGAGCTGACTGGCGCGCGGGTTCACATTGCGCATATCTCCACAGCGCGAGCCGTGAGCCTCGTGCGTGACGCCAAGCAGCGAGGTCTGAAACTGACCTGCGAAGTAACCCCGCATCATTTCACTCTGACGGATGCAGAGGTCAATACTCGTGGATACGACACAAACACGAAGATGGCGCCACCTCTCAGATCGGAGGCGGATCTGGCGGCGATTATCGAAGGGTTGCGGGATGGGACTATCGATGCGATCGCGACAGATCACGCGCCGCATCATACCAACGAGAAGATGCTCGAGTTCGATCACGCTCCATTCGGCATCGTCGGTCTTGAAACCGCGTTGTCGCTCGCCCTTGACCGTCTCGTCGGACCTGGCATTCTTTCTCTGGTGAGGTTGATCGACCTGTTTTCGTGTCTTCCGGCGCGCATCTTTGGTCTGCCGGGTGGAACACTAAGACGCGGCTCGCCGGGCGATGTGACGATCTTTGATGCGAATCAAATGATGACGGTGGACGCTCGAAACTTCCTCTCAAAAAGTCGCAATACGCCCTTTGACGGCTGGGAGCTGAAAGGTGCCCCGGTGGCGACCGTCGTAGGCGGCGACCTCAAATGGCAAGCAGCTGGCCGACAGGCCAAAGGAGGTATCAAATGAGCTTTTCGAGACGCAGTTTTCTTCATCTCGCTGTCTCCGGACTGGCCACCGCGACGTACGGTGAACTTTTGCCAGTCGCGTTGGGCGCTCAAAGGCGCGCCAGATTCAAGGTCGGAGTGACCGACTGGAATCTCAAACAGACCGCCAAACTGGATTCAATCGCTCTGGCAAAGAGGCTTGGATTTGACGGTGTCCAGGTCAGCATCGGAAG
>JBDTUW010000644.1:0-3354 GCA_040007555.1 Acidobacteriota bacterium
GCATCGGTTTCAAGTTGCGGCTGCCAGACCAGCGTTTCCTGAAAGTGTTCGCGCAAGCGCGGTGTGGAGGGTTCCGATTCGGTCGCGATGTGCGCCCCTGGCTTGATCGCGGCAACTCTCAGTCCCAGGGAGGCGAGCGGCAACTCAGCAAGCTGTCTCGAGGACATCGAAACTGAAGAGCTTTCCGTTTGCACCGTCTGAACGCTGGCGCTGACGGTGACCGTTTCCGAGACTGTGCCGACTTCAACAGTCACACTCACTTCGGTCATCGTGGCCGACCTAACCGAAATGCCTTCGATTATCACGCTCCTGAATCCTGGCGCTGCACAATGAAGGGTGTATCCGTCCGACGGTAAATTGGCGATCAGAAAACCGCCGTCAGCATCACTCCTGGTTTCCCGTTGGTTTTGAGTAGTGCGGCTTGTGACGATGATGAAGACGCCCGAAACCGCACTTCCCATCGAATCTACGATGGTCCCCTTGATGGCGCCTGTCCCGCCAGGAATCACGGCATTGCCCCTCGTCGCTTTCAACCCCTGCTCGATATGGCTTCCCTCAACAGCAAAGCGCGAAAACTGCGCAAAGACCGAATCGTCCAGGGTGTTTTCCTTGCCATCCTCTCCTCGGCTGCGCAAAACAATGTAGTTGATACTGTCGGCCGAGCGTTTGAGCGCGGCCATACTGCCATTTTTTAGATCGCTGTAATGAACCACGACGCGGTCGTTATGACGGTTCAGGAAAGTTGCGTGTAAAGCCCTGCCCCATTGATCGCGGAATCGATCGAGTTCAATGCCATTGGCGTGCAGCACGGCGCTCAGCGCCGAATCGTTCTCAGGGAAAGTGCCTGTGGTTTGAAAGTGTCTGGTCAGTACGACGTCAATCCGCGCTTTCATTCCCTCAAAGTAATCTATGAACGCTGTCCGAA
The DNA here is from genome assembly GCA_040007555.1 of Acidobacteriota bacterium. Classification (GTDB taxonomy): domain Bacteria; phylum Acidobacteriota; class Blastocatellia; order RBC074; family RBC074; genus JANNRD01. Next base: position 926 of record JBDTUW010000644.1, read on the forward strand.
CGCTGAAATCGTCACGTACATGATCGGTGTCGGTCTCGAACTTACCGTTTGGCCCACTGCTCCGAATCGTCGCCAGCCAGACTGCGCCATTGACTTGCAGTCCGATCGCATACGGATTGCCCCAGCGGTCGCGCAACGCGTCGAAGTCCACGCCGTTTTGCTTTAGATAGTCCTTAAAGACCGAGGTGTCGAGTGTCATCCGGCCGTTGTCTCCGCTATAGAGTTTTTCGATACGTTGGATGCGCTCGGAGATTTTGGTGAGATAGGGCCAGGTATGGTTGAACGCCGCAAAATCGTCCGCAGTATCGAACTTCTTGTCGGCACCGGCGCTCATCGCGCTGAATCGATCCCGATCCTGCTCAGTGCTGAACGCGGTGCGATACGGAACGTCCCACGGATCGCGCAGGCTCTCGAAATTGAGATTGGCTTTCTTAAGAATGCGATCCAGCGAAGCTCGGTCTTTCGGGTATGCGCCATCCTCGCCAAGGTGCTCCTTGAGCGCGTCCCCCAATTGTGCAAACTGGCGCGTGCTTGAGTCGCTGAAAACCCGCTGCTGATTGTGCAAGTATTGGTCGCCGCTTGCGACCTGAGGCGCGTATCCGCCATCTCGCAATAACATCTCCGCTACGAGTTGTACGTCTTCCCGGACATGCTCCGTTAGATCGAGTTTCCGAAGGTCGCGCAGTGTCATACCCGCGACACTCTCATTTCTTCCGTAAAACTGACTCGCGAATCCGTAATATCGCTGACGGCTGAATTCGCTGTCGGTGCGAGCGCGCTCCTGGACGGCACGATCCACGACTGAAACGCCGAGTGCGGTTTCGACCGGGTGACCGTCTGGCGTAAGAACGCTAAATGTGGCGCGGGCTTCCTCGCCCGGTCGGTACTGCCCAGCATTGAGACGGACATCAAGTTTCAACTCCGTGTCGCGGGGATAGATAACCTTGCGCGAAGCATTCGGATGACTGGAACAGCATGATCCGTTGTCGTCATCATCGCCTGCGATTGAAACCGTCAACTCGTCGCTGAACTCGGGACGGTACGGCAGGAGTGCGAGAGCTTTGCCGTTGCGCAGCTGGACGATCTGGGAGTGCAGCACCACAAATTCGCGCGTGACATTGAGCACCAAAGCGGCATTCACGCTACTCGACGTCAGTTGGACTTCAATCGGCTCTCCCGCGCGATAAATGGCCTTGTCAGTCTCGATGCGAGCCTGTGTTTGATCCCCCAGCCAGACGGTCTCGAAAAGGTTACCGATACGGTCGCTTCCATCTCGCGCGCTGAACGTCAGCCTCAATTCGCGATCTGAGGTCCCGTCCTGGCGGACCTCAACGCCACTCACTTTGGCGACACCGAAGCGATTGGTTCTGACTCTCCGTAGCGCCTCATCGGCCCGCTCCTCAGGTTTTGGCGATCCAGCTATCCTGATTCTCTGCCTGATTGAGACTTCGCATTGCGCAGGCGCGCCGTCGGCATACGATGTGGAAACATAAAACTGCATGGGCAGTGCGTTCGATTGGTGGTCATCCAACCCGAGAACATAAATATGAATCGGTTCGCGGGTAACGCGCAGATCGAATCGCTTCTGTTCGGTTCGCCCCGTCGTCGCATCGGTAAAGTACGCGGCATAGGTCAGATCTTCGAAGCGTTTGTATGCTTCACCGGCAAGAGTCTTGTGGGTGCCCGCAAGATCGATTCGAGCCACAAAGCGACCCGCCGCATCAACCTCACCTTCGTACGTTGCCTCCTCCTGAACGTCCCACTTCTGTTCACGATAATTCCATTGACGCTCCTTCTCGCGGACGATTCGGACCTTGCCTCTCGCGACGGGCTGCCCGAAGAGGTACTCGCCTCGAACCTCAACGATGGCGTTTTGACCTGGCAGGTAGTAGTCGCGATCCGCTTTCGCTTTCACGGCAAAGTTGGGGAGATCGTAGCGTGTAATCGTCACCCTGTTCTGCACCGTTGCTTCACCGCGCTCGTCGTCATCCATCTCGATTTCCAGACGGTAATCGCCGAGCCGCGTATTTCCGGGAATCTGCCAGTCGATGTTCGCCACGCCGAAGCGGGAAGTCTTCAGGTCGCCGCGAAACTGCGTTGTGCCTTCAGGGTCCACGATCTTGAGCTCGAGTTCGGCATTGGCAATCGCCCGGTTGCTGAAATCCAATGCGAGCGCACGGAGGTGCAACGGCTGGCCCGGCTGGTAGATCGGCTTGTCCGTCGTCAAGATGATGCGCCCCAGCCGCTGGTAGTCTTCCTGCAGCTCGACCTCGGCTTTCTGAGCAAATTCGCCGCGCGCACCCGTGATCTCAAGCGTACCGCCTTCGGCGATGAGATCGCGCGGCAGGTTGAAATCGAGCGCGACATAACCCTGCGTATCCGTCGTGGCGGACAGCCTGAAGGAATTCTCGCGGTCGTTGTCAAACTTC
>JBDTUW010000645.1:0-3352 GCA_040007555.1 Acidobacteriota bacterium
TTCTTGACCGCACCTATACGGCCATGTTGCACTTTGTGATGCGGCATCGTCTCGCGGTCTCATTGGCTGCAGCCGGCGTGATGATGTCGTCGCTTTGGCTCTACGGAAAAGTGCCGCAGGACTTTATTCCGAGTAACGTCGATCAGGCTGAGTTCACAGTCATGCTTTCGGGACCTGAGGGGACGAGCCTGAGTGCGATGGACGAGGCGTTGCGGGCGGTTGAGGCGGAATTGAAGGCTATGCCGCAGATCCGTCTGATTCTCGGGACTGCGGGAAGTTTCTTCTCGGGTTCGGTCAATTCGGCGAGAATATACCTGCGAATCCCCCCACACGAAGAGCGCACCATCAACCTCACAAAATTCTGGGAGGGTCTCAAACGCGGAGAGCCTTTCGCGGTTTTTCGTGGTAATTACAGCGCCCGGGACGTACAGCAATTGGTGCGGCAGCGCCTGCGCAAGTTCACTCATCTTCGACCATCGGTGAGGAACCCAACGACGATCAATTTGGGTGGTGGAGGGTTTTCGGATCTCGATTTCGTCTTTCGGGGTCCGGATATTCTGAAGCTGGTCGAGTACGCGAATTACTTGCGAGTCAAGGCTCCGGAATTGGGTCTGGTTGATGCCGACGTGACCCTCAAGCTTGACAAGCCTGAACTGAGGGTACGGATCGATCGCGCGCGGGCGGCCGACCTTGGTGTGGATACGACCAATATCGCAACGGCGCTCCGGCTCATGGTGGGCGGCGATGAGCGCGTCTCCAGATTCAGGGACTCCTCGGTCAACGAAGATTACGACGTGCAGCTTCGACTTAAACAGGGTGACCGCAACGATGTCGACACCATCTCGCGGTTATTTGTGCCATCGACCAAGGTCGGGCTGGTGCAACTCGACAACCTTGTGACGCTCGAAACCACTGAGAGCTCGTCACGCATAGACAGGCTCGATCGGCAGCGGCAGGTTTCGCTTCGTGCGAGTGTCGCCCCCGGTTTCGCACTCGGAGATCGGCTCGCCGCGCTCAATGATGAAGTCCAGAAGATGAACCTGCCAGCGGGATACACTACAACCGTTTCCGGGCGCGCGCGGGAGCTCGAGCGAACGTTCACCGAATTTGTTTTTGCATTTCTGCTGTCGATTGCCTTCATGTACATGATTCTCGCATCGCAGTTTGAAAGCGTAGTGCACCCGGTAACGATTCTTCTCAGCCTGCCGCTATCGGTTCCGTTTGCATTGCTGTCGTTGTGGCTGCTTGGCGATACCCTCAATCTCTATTCTGCGCTGGGAATTCTCGTCCTGTTTGGCGTCGTCAAGAAGAATTCCATTCTGCAGATCGATCACATGAACGGACTGAGGGAAAAAGGCATGAACCGCTACGACGCCATCATCCGTGCGAATCGCGATCGGCTGCGACCGATTCTCATGACGACGTTGGCGCTGGTCGCAGGAATGTTACCGCTGGCCCTGGGGAATGGGCCGGGAGCTGAGGAGCGCCGTTCAATCGCCATTGTTGTTATTGGCGGACAGTCGCTTTCGCTCCTGCTGACATTGCTCGTCACGCCAGTGGCTTACTCGCTGTTTGACGATCTTTCCCTGAAGGTCAGGGCAGCGGTTCAATCGCGACACAAGCTCAACTGGCGCGCCTGGTTTGGAAAAGGACGCCGCAACGAAGAATCGGGTCCGGTCGACAAAGTCACCGATGTTCGGGCGCACACTTCGGAATCGGGGGACTAGCATCCCCCGTCAGCCTGCTGCTTTTGTCAGGGCGCGATATCCGTCGCCTTGAAGCTCAACTCATCCAGCAATTGCTTCCCGACCTTAAAGACCTCAGGACGTCCATCGACTCGTGCGTAGGCGTCTTCACCGTCGGCTGAGGAAACTCGGACGGTTATTGTCTTCCCGTCCTTACCGATCAGTCTTATTTCAACCGCCGGTTTGGCAAATTTCGCGGCAATTGCTGCTGAGGGTTTGTCGAGGACCTCTGTCGCCTTCGCCGACGCGAGTGGATCCAGAAACCGCGTGGTCTGAGCCTCCTTGTCCTTTTGGTCAGCAGGCTCCCTGATGAGCCACTTTCCCTCGGCATTCTTTTCGACAACAAGTGTCATATTCGGATTCTTCAGCTGCACCTTCGTGAGCGTCGCCTGATCCAACTTGAGTATCTGCTTGCTGCGTAGCTGCGCCGGCTTGAGGTCGAGCTTCTCAAAGAGCGAGTCATCGATCTTGAATACCTGTCCGCGATCGGAGCTCTTGGCGTAGTAGTTTTTGCCAGTCTTGTCTGTTGTCGAGCCAATGCTGATCTGGCGCTCGCCACCTGCCTCGAGGCGGGCGGTGACCACAATTGCAGGCTGCGTCAGTCCGTATACGGTCAGATCATCGGCTTTTTCTGTGGCGACTTCGGTTGCGCGAGCAGATGTCACGTCGCTGAGCAGCGACGACACTTGTGTTTCGTCTGCCGCGCCCTGGAATGGGCTCTTGACGATCCATTCAGAGTTCTCCTTTGCGAGTGCGAATCCGCCATTGGAATTCTTGACAGTCAGAGAGGAAATGTCGAATTGCGAAAGGCCACCGAGGATCGAAAGGTCTCTCAGTTCATTGACAGATTTCTCCGCGCCCGCGGCGAGAGTTGCCGGGAGTAAGGCCACCTCACGAGTATCATCGACGAGGCCGTAGACTGAAAGATTGGTGAAATCCTTCGTGCCGAGCCGGAGGCGATGCTCCGGGCCTGATTTAAGCTTGAGGGAGATGTTGATGGCCGGTTCCGTGAGCCCAAACGACTTGATCTCTTCCGGCGATGCCGTAATGGTGCGTTCGATGCGCGCATTAACGATGTCGCTGATGAGGGTATCGACTGCTGACTCGTTGGCGGTTGCACTGATGGGCTGTTTGATAACCCATTTGCCGTCCTGCTGTTCAAGGAGGATGGTCTCACCGGCGCCGGTGGCCGAATGTGTAATTGAAACACTGGCAAGGTCCTCGCGCTTGAAGCTGAAAGCCGGTTTGCTTGACTCCGGCTGTTCATCGCGCGGTTTTGCGTCCTTGATCTCGAGATAATAGACCATGACGGCTCCAAGGGCCGCGAGGAGAAGTAGGGCTAAGGTGCTTCTTTTCATGTGTTGACTTCCAGCTCCCGATGATTTGAGGATGATGGCGATCCGGCCTTCGATGAAGTGCCGATCACAGATTCGCTAGGTTATCCAGTCGGCCCACTTTGGTCAACTGGCGTCAAGCAGGGGTCAGATGGGCACAGCGAGCAAGGATTAGGGATCACGGATTGGCGTTCGTAGTCCCACCTTCAGGCGGAATCTCGGGAAACCGCGTCATTCCGGGAATACGAACGCAAATCCCTGACGCCAGACCCC
>JBDTUW010000646.1:0-3347 GCA_040007555.1 Acidobacteriota bacterium
CGGAGGACCAGAATCACCTTCGCTTTTAGTTTGGGTCGCAGGCTTGGTAGGTGACCCGGACGATGAGCTGGGCGCGACCGATTCGTATCGCGGGATTCGCGATAGTATCGGAGGCGCTGTCAGCAGAACAAAGAGCACTCCCGTCAGGAGGAGGACGATAAAGGTCACCAGGCTAAGCCCCGTTATTCTTCCGATTCGACGCGAGCTGCCGTGCCTTGCCACGGCGACCACCAGCATCGAGACGATCAACGGAATGACGACCAGTCGCATCGCGTTGGTCCAGAGGGTACCGATCGCTTCAAAAACGGCGGCGAATTCGAGCCCGACCCGAGAGCGAAGCCGAAAAACGAGTAATCCGCAGGCAACTCCGGCGAGCAGCGCGAGGAGGGTCAAAAGGTTCTGAGACCCGAAACGTCGTTGGACTGTCATCGTTGCTTTTCTCAGCCGCCAGTCGCTGCTTCCGAGTTGCAGAGCTTATCAAGCTTCGGCTTGAGTCGGCCGCTGAGTCTCGGCCGCAGAAGCCCTCCGCGAAGTTCCAGAAAAGCGCGCGACAATGGTCATCGCAGCCATATCTCCAGTGACATTGAGGGTCGTCATTGTCACGTCAGCCAACACCTCCACCGAACGAAGAAGAACGATCCCCTCGAACGGAATACCGGCGGCAACATAGAGCGGCAGACTCGCAATCGGTCCGCTTGTCGGCAAGCCAGGAGACGAGAAACTGATCAGAATGCTGCCCGTCACGAAAGCCACGATGGCAGTTGGGCTCAACGAGATTCCGTAGACATGCGCGAGAAACAGTAACCGCCCGGCGCCGCTGATGGCGCGATTGAGCTTGAAGCTCGAGACGGAAAGCGGCAGCACAAGATTGGCTGCCACTTCACTCTCCGGTAAATGCCGCTTCACGCCTTCAAGCATCGCAGGTAGCGATGCGAGCGAGGAACGCGTTGCAAGCGCGACCCCCTGTGCCGCCATCGTCGCTCTCCCGAACCTGGCAATGGGCACTCCTCCGACGACGTAGGCGATCAGATAGAGACCGGCTGCGATCGTGACGGACAGGCCGGTCACAATTGCGATCCAGGCACCGAGAATGCCGATGGTATTCCAACCGATGGTCGCGGTGGTGGCGAATGAAAACGCGAACACGCCAACGGGCATGAGCACAAGTATCCAGTCAATGACCACGCCGATGCTGCTCGAGACCGCCCTCATTAGTGTCACGAGGACGCGACCTTGTTCCATTTCGATTCGCGTTAGCGCCAGGCCAAGAAGTACGGTAAAGAGGACGATTGGGAGGATGTAATCGTCTGCTGCCGCTTTGATCAGGTTGGAGGGGAGAAGCGTGGCGACAACGTTCTTGAGCGATGATTCATTGGCGGCTCCATCCTTCCCTCTTGAGGAAGGAAGTGCAGGTTCCACAGCGGTGCTTTCCACCGTTTTAATCGGCTGCAGTTCAGTGCCTAGCCGAGGCAGGACGGGGGGTAGTACCAGCAATACAAAAAGAGTTGCGGCGACGAGAAGCGCAAGAAAAGTTACGAAAGTGAGTCCGCTCACCCGGCTGATCCATCCTACACTTCCGTTCCCGACAACGGCGACAATCAGCGTCGATACGATCAGAGGAATGATTGTCATCCTCAGGGCGTTCGTCCACAGCGTTCCCAGTGCCGCGACGTTGTCCGCCACCGCGAGCCACAGGCTGGATCGTGAGTGGAAAACCGCCAGACCCAACGCAATGCCGAGCGCAAGAGCCAATAGGTTGAGTAATGTTGAATGGGTGAGTCTTGGAGATTTCATCTGGGCGGTTTTTGGCGCAAGATGACCGGGGGTTCGCGACCGGTTCCCTCGCCCTGTCGCTGGCTTCCTATCAGATATCTCCTCGCGCCTGACTAGCCTCAGCTGGCAGAGAACTCGGTCGTTCTATGCGACGAGAGAAGCGGGCGACGAGGGTCATCGCGGTCATGTCTCCAGTGACGTTGAGGACCGTCATCGCAAAATCCGTCAGCGTATCCACTGATTTGAGCAGCACCACGCCTTCGAGTGGAATACCTACCGCCAGATACAATGGCAAGGTGGCACTCGGACCGTGCGCCGGAAGACCCGGCGAGGAAAAGCTCATGAGTAGATTGCCCGCCACAAAAGTTAGTATCGCGACGGGGCCAAGCGAGATGCCATAGACGTGCGCCAGGAATAGCAATCGCGCAGTGCCGTTAATTGAACGATTGATCTTGAAGCTTGAAACGGAGAGCGGAAGTACCAGACTCGCCGTCGTCTGATGGCCACACAGGTGCAAGCGCACCCCTTCCAGCATCGCGGGGAGTGCAGCGAGCGACGAGCGCGTCGTCAGTCCCACGCCCTGTGCCGCGAGTGAAGCCCTCGCAAAAGCCCCGACAGGAACGCCTCCAACGAAGGAAGCGATCGGATAGAGTCCAGCCGTGAGCACCATCGACAGAGCGGAAACCATAGCGATCCAGGCGCCAAGAATGCCAACGGTATTCCACCCGACCGTGGCCGTCGCTGAAAAGGCATACGCAAATATGCCAACCGGCATAAGCAGGAGTATCCAGCGAATGACAATACCAATGCTCTTCGAAATGGCAGCCATGACAGATACGAAGATCTCTCGCTGTTCTGCTTCAATCCGCGTCACAGCCAGGCCCAGAAGCACCGAGAAGAGGACGATCGGGAGAAGGTCATCGTCTGCTCCCGCCTTGATCAGGTTGGATGGAAGGAGCGTTGCAATCATGTCCTTAAAAGAGGATCCGCTTCCCTCGGTGCTTTCTGTGGCGGGGCGTTCTCCCACGGATAAGTTGGTGGAAGATGGAAGGTGCTGTGTGTCGAGGTGCCACCTCGTCAGAACCGGAGGAAGGACTATGAGCACGAGCAGAGCGCCGATGATCAACAGACTCGCGAAAGTCAGAAAGGTAATCCCGCTCGTGCGGCCCACTCCGAGCGGAGCGGCGCTCCCGGCCACGGCGACGACGAGCGTCGAAACGATCAATGGGATAATCGTCATCCTGAGCGCATTGGTCCACAACGTACCTACGGCTGAAAGATTATCGGCAGCTGTAAGCCACGCTTTTGATTGTGATTCGAACGCCACCAGTCCAATGCAAATGCCGGCGATGAGGGCCACAACGGTGGCGAGGGTTGTGATTGAGGAGACCTTTGTCGACTTCATCGCGCGAGCTTGTGAAGCAGTGACCACATTCGCTTACCAGCTGACAGCGGCGACTTCTCAACGCCGCGCCGCGACAGTTCAGTTCGATCAATAAGGTTCTGTATAGCCTTGAGTATCTTTCGATCCACCTTGCCACTTTCCAACACCCGACGGTGCGCGCGCAGTTCGC
>JBDTUW010000647.1:0-3346 GCA_040007555.1 Acidobacteriota bacterium
AAGCCGCACGCTTCAGGCAAATAGCAACGGTGACTACGAAGCGGTGAATACAAAGGCCGGGCGGTATCGCATCGAAGTGAACGCGACAGGCTTTCAGACGTTTAGCGTCAAGGAAGTGGTTTTGGCGGCGCGCCAGGCGCTGCGTGTCGATGCGACCTTGAGCGCGGGCCAGGTCATCGAACAGGTTGATGTTTCGACAAATGCCGGGGCAATCGCGACGGAGACTCAAACCATCGCATCGACGTTCGAAGCCCAGAAGATCATCAATTTGCCGGCAAACTATCGCGCCTCGGGGAGCACCAGCCCCTATATCCTGATCGCTTCACTGCCAGGAGTGCAGGCAGACAATAGCAACAACTTTTCGATCCAGGGTGCGCTCCCTTCGCAATCGCAGTTCTCGCTCGATGGCATCTCGACGACCAACGTCAGAGGCAATGCACCGTTGACTCAGGCCTTTCCTTCGGCCGAATCCATCGCCGAGATCAAGGTTCAGGGCGTCGGCAACGCCGCTGAGTACGGCCAGGTTGGCGACGTGACAACCATCTCCAAGAGCGGGACGAACGACTATCACGCGACCATCTTCTGGTTTCACCAGAACCGCGCTTTCGATTCCAACGCCTATGGTGCGCTGACAAAACCGAAGAAGATCGGCAACGATTTTGGCGCAAGCGGCGGCGGTCCGGTCCGTTTGCCATCGAAGGTCTTCGGACCCGTAGCGTACGAGGGCCGCGACAAGACATTCTTCTTCGGGACCTTCGAAGGCTTTCGCTTTCCACGCGGACAGACAGTTCAGAACACCGTGCCGACGCAGGCAATGCGAACAGGTGATTTCAGTGCAGAGCCCAACGTCACCGTCCGCGATCCACTGACCGGCTTGCCGTTCCAGAACAATAAGATTCCGGATAGTCGCATCAGCCCGATCGCAAAACAGTTCCTGACGCTCTATCCGCTGCCCAACACCGGCGCGACTGACCGGCTGCGCGTCGCAAACTATATCCGTAACAGTTCGAGCAGCCTCGATTCGAAGCAATACGACATCCGCATCGATCACTACCTGACAAAGAATCAGTCCGTGTTCGGGCGTTGGACCTCGAAGAATGTCAGTGTCGACAGCCCGAACATCCTTGCGCTACCTTCGAGTACCAATTCCGATCGCTATCGCATCCTGGTTGTCTCGCATAATTACACGATCACGCCGCATCTTCTGAACGAAGCGCGTTTTGGAATGACGCTTAACGACACGGTGACGGCGTTTCCGTTCAACGGAATCGGGTTCACCAACGGACTAGGGTTCCAGGGGATCGGTCCAAACTTCCCGTTCAACGGTTTGCCCAATGTCTCGTTTTCTGGGGACGTGACTGACCTCAACCGGGGGCGTGGAGACAGCATTTCGCAGTCGCGCACGTTTCAGTTCAATGACAACGTGACGTGGACTAAAGGTCGGCACACCATGAAGTATGGCTTTGATGTGCGCGGGATACGCGCTGTCACCGCACTTGGATTCATCGGCGCTGACAACTATGGCAACTCTGATTTTGACGGAACATTCAGCGGGTCCGATTTCGGCGACTTCCTGCTGGGCATTCCGATTCGCACCTCATTTGCGATCATTCAGCAGGACAATGATGGGCGAACGCGGCATTACCACTTCTATGGGCAGGACAGCTTCCGCGTCAATCAAAAACTGACGCTTGAGTTTGGGCTGCGGTATGAGTATCACCCGGCCTACACCGACGCCTCGGGCAACATCGGAAATTTCGATACGAGCGTGGCACGGTCGGGCCGTGTCGTCTATCCGACCGGCAAGGAGTCGTTGCTTGCGCCGGGGTTCCTCAAGACTTTCAACGCGTGTCCGGCCCCTGCCGCGAATGGCGCTAATTGCACTCCTGTAAATTCGGCAACGGAAGCGGGTCTTCCCGAGGGGCTGCGGCGGGTTCCGAAATTGCGGTTCCTGCCGCGATTCGGCTTTGCCTATCGCCTCGGCGACGAAAAAACCGTTATTCGTGGCGGTATTGGTGCATACAACGGTACGCTTCTCGGCAATACTTTCTTCTCACTGACGGGGACTCTGCAGTCGGATGTCCGCGAGTTTACCAATCTTACCCCGCAGGGAAAGGCCATTTTTCAGTGGCCAGCGATCCAGACCGGGGGGACGGGTATTTCAACGGGTAGTCTCGGGACAGCCTCCTTCCGCACCGCAAACGATATCGACTACAAGGACCCCTACTCGCTTCAGTGGAACCTTTCGATTGACCGTTATGTCGGCTTCGGACTGGGCGTGCGGGTCTCGTATATCGGGATGAAGACGACGCAACTGGCCTGGGCGCCTGATCTCAATCAGATGACGTCATCAAGGACGTTCGCCATCAATCGTCCATTGAGCGACCGGCCGTTCCCGAACTGGGGCATCATCTTCACGCGCACAGCGGGGGCCTCGGCCTTTTACAACGCGTTGCAGGTAGAAGCCAATCGGCGCTTTTCCCGCGGGCTGACATTCAATTCGACCTACACCTGGGCGAAGAACATCAACGACAATGGTGGCCCGAATTCGACTGGCTTCACGGGCGAAACGGGTGGCGGTCGAGCGGCCGACCTTTATAACCGCCGTGCCGAGCGCGGCAACGACTACGCGACCCGTCGCCATCGCTCGATCACAACGATTGTCTATGATTTGCCTGTGGGACGGGGTCAAAGGTTTGCAGGCTCCGCGCACCCTGCGGCAAATGCGGTCATTGGCGGGTGGCAAGTTAGTGCCATCTTCCTGGCGCAGACAGGTCCCTTCCTGACCCCCTCGGTCGGAAGTGTGGATCCATCAGGTAGTGGTTCAGGTCTGTCTCGCACGCAGCATCCGGATCGTATCGGCGACGGAAACATCGACGACCCGACCTGGTTCAGGTGGTTTGATACGAGCGCGTTTGTCTGCCCCGGACTATCGACGCGTGTCGCATCGCAGTGCCGGATCGGTGTCAATCCGGCGCTTGATGCTGCTCCGATTGGCCGTTTTGGAACAGCCGGCGTTGGTATTATCAGAGGCCCAGGCACCATCAATCTCTCTCTGGGACTGACAAAATCGTTCCGTCTCACTGAGCGGGTAAAGCTCGATGCCGGAGGCTCCTTCACCAACGTCACCAATCACACGAACTTCGCTGACCCGAACATGACGGTCACGAGCAGTGCATTTGGAAGAATCACCACCGCGCGCGCATCGGAGCTCGGTGGAAGTCGCACGGGCCAAGTCTCGATGCGCCTGAGCTTCTAGCACAACCTGGCGACCACAAGCTGGCGGGCCCTAAACCGGAGCGTGCCCCGCGAATCCCCCGAACTCCCGCGTTCGGGGGATGTCGCG
>JBDTUW010000648.1:0-3322 GCA_040007555.1 Acidobacteriota bacterium
GCATTCGAGTTATGTGCGCGCGCACGCTCGCGCCGCGATACGAATCGGCTTCGAGCCCCACATATTCTGTGCGAGTTCGCGATCCGGCGTCGTGGATACCGATTTCGGTGTGGTTCACCGTATCCAGTCTCCTTACCGCTACTTCCTCAGGTCGGCCTCTGCTGGAGGATTCCGCGTCTCTACGGTACCGTTGCACGAGGCGAACCTTGCATCCGCCCTCCATCAATTCCTGCGCGGACGAGGCGGTCGCCAACTCATTCACGGATTCGGTGTCTGGTCGTCGGCTGCCCGCAGAGCTCGCTGGCGGCTGCTCTCTGTCGGAATTGAGTCCGTAATCTTTGCCAGTGTTTATACCCTTCTTGAGCACGAGCACCGGGGGAAGATCCGTGGCTACGGTCCCGAGCATCGCCTTAGTCAGCGGCTCTTTGGCCGAGCGGAGCAGCTGTGGATTAACAGCATCGCAACTCCGATTGAGAACCGCGCCTATCGGGGAGCCGACCTCGTCCTGTTTAACTACGAATCTGTTCGAGTGATGCTCGAGGCTCGCTTTGGCCCCAGTCTCAGGACCCGGCGAATGCCCTACACATCCGAAACAGCCCTCGTGACGCAAGAGCGACGGGACAACAGGCAGCCCGCAGCCATTGCCAATCTTGAGCCGCGTGACGCCCCTCTGGTGGTAGCAGTTTCTCGACACGATCCGCGCAAGGGCATCAGCCACCTGTTGCGTGCTCTCGCGCGATTGAAGGGTGAGGGAGTTGCCTTCCGCGCGTGCCTCGTTGGGATGGGACGTTTGCTCGAAGCGCACAGGCTATTGGCTGCGCGTTTGAATCTCGGACCTGAGACGGTCATCACCGGTTTCGTCGAGGATCCAGGTGAATACCTCCAGCACGCAGATATCTTCGTTCTGCCATCGCTGGAGGAGGGTTCGGGGTCCGTCTCGGCCATCGAGGCAATGCAGGCCGGCCTTCCGATTGTCACCACATCGGTAGATGGAATGCCCGAGGATATCAAGGATGGCAGGAATGGGCTTCTGGTAAGGGCGGGTGATTCGGATGCGCTCGCTCACGCATTGGCGCGATTGATCCAGGACTCGACACTTCGGCGGCGCCTCGCGCAAGGGTCTCGTGAGGCATTTTTAGAGCAATTCTCGGCCGAGCGGTTCACCGCCGCCATCGCCGAACTCTATGCGGAGTTTGGGTTTCTTCCCTGACTCATGCGTCCGCGCAGTGTCTCGCCGAAAATGTTTCGCTGGAATTCAATTTCCGCTTCGACCACCTCCGGCCGACTATCCCTATGATCCCGGATAAACGAGATCGATCGCAACCTAAACGCCGGGAACAACTGAGCGGCAAATAAGCGGCTGTCGTCAGCGGTCGGCGCGAGAATTGCGCAGACGGCGCAGGATGCTGCCAGTTCAGCCCAGACCCCGGCTGAAAGGAACGGCGTATGCGTCCGGAGCTCCGCCGTCATCTCAACTGGGGTCTTTCCGAGCCACTCCTCGTACACCGGCATCAACGCTTCAATCCGCTCCAGGGACTCGCTTATCGCGAGACGCACGTCCTCTTCATCGAGACCGCCTGGCGTATCATCTATGCCGATGCTGACGCTTTCCGAGTAGCCCACGCCCGCGTTCATTGGATATCGGCGAGCGACTCGAAACGCCGTGGCCGCGACATCAGGGAAGATGCGCGGCGCCTTTCTGAAACTTGGTTTGTGCAGTTTCGATCCCAAATCTGCCTGAGCGATCGCGAAGCCGCCAGCGACTGCATGCATCGACATGAAGATATCTATCCCATAACCCATTGTTTCGCGTTCGATGGGTTGGTCAAGCAGATACTTGATGAGTGCAGTTGAGAGGCCGAACTCACCTCCGATTGGCTGTCGAATTCCACGGCCGAAATATGACCGAAGTAGTGGGTAAGCAAAGTGATTGGTTGTCGCGCCTTCGAAACGTCGGCGCCGATAGTTTGGTGCAACGTAGTCGGCCTCGCCACTGAGTATGGATCGGGTAAGAGCAATGGGCCAGGCCGGCGTCAGGGAACGGATATCGCCATCGATCAGTGCGAGCGCATCTACGTCGTGATCGCGACAATACTCCAGAAGGGAAAGAACATTGCTCCCTTTGCCGATGTGCCCGGGAGTAATCAAAGAGAGTTTTGAACACACGGTTGGGGTGGATAGAAAGACGTCCGATGTTCCATCCAGACTGCCGCCGTCAGCATTGATGATTATGCAGTCGGCCGACGTGGCCAACTGCGTCAGCCCGATATCAACCTGCTCGGTAACATGAGCGATCGAATCGGCCTCCTCAAATGAAGGTATGCCGACAGCGATGTGAAGTTTCCGACTCATTCGATTCGCAAAATGCTTGTCCCTGCCACGTTTGTCCCCAACGTCGAGCGGTCTTGCCAAGGTGTCCTACGCAACCCCACCTGCCGCATAACCGGATGCCCATGCCCATTGGAAATTGTAGCCGCCCAAATGTCCCGTCACATCTACCACCTCGCCTATGAAGTAGAGGCCTGAGACGCGCTTCGCCTCCATCGTCTGCGAAGACAGTTCGCTCGTCGAGACACCGCCCACGGTGACTTCAGCCTTCTTGAACCCTTCGGTTCCTGATGGAAGTAATTCCATGAGGTGGAGGCGCCGCGCAATATCGTTGAGCTCCAGGTTCTCATACTGTCTGAGCGGTTTCGACGGGGCATATAAATCGCACCAGGCGTGGGCAAATCGTCGCGGCAGGAAGCGCCCAAGGAGATTCGCAAGCTCAGTCTCGGAATTTCGATTCTGGATGAGCAAGTCAGCCGCATCGTGATCGGGCAGCAGGTTAAGCGAGATCGGGTCCCCGGGTCGCCAATACGATGATATTTGTAGAATCGCGGGGCCACTCAGCCCACGATGAGTGATCAGAATATTCTCCCGAAACTCCGTCGTGCGAAAACTGACCAGCGCCTCGAGCGAGACGCCGCTCAACGTTGCCAACTGCGTCTGCATGTCAGCGCCAAGCGTCAGGGGAACCAGTCCGGGTCGCGGAGGCTCGATCCGCAATCCAAACTGCTTTGCGACGCGATAACCGAAGTCGGTTGCTCCAATTGGCGGAATGGAGAGTCCGCCCGTCGCGATCACAAGCGATGTTGCACTGAAGTTGCCGTGATTCGTTTCGACTCGGAAGTGATCATCCTTCGCCACACTTAACATCTGAGATTGACAGCGAATCTCCACACCGGCCTCGCCGCACTCGCGCAGTAGCATGTCGATGATCTGCCGCGAGCTGTCATCGCAAAAGAGCTGTCCGAGCTTCTTCTCGTGATATGCGATCCCA
>JBDTUW010000649.1:0-3319 GCA_040007555.1 Acidobacteriota bacterium
CGCCTCTCTCGACCGCTTCTCGCCTTAATCTCTCCCCCTCAATTGCCTTTGTCAGCGCCGGTGGCAGGTCAAACCCTTCCTCAATCGCGCTGACGATCCACGCAGCGACATCCCGAATACCAACTCTCTCTCTAAAC
Organism: Acidobacteriota bacterium; assembly: GCA_040007555.1. Taxonomy (GTDB): domain Bacteria; phylum Acidobacteriota; class Blastocatellia; order RBC074; family RBC074; genus JANNRD01. The sequence goes on from JBDTUW010000649.1 coordinate 138, forward strand.
GGCAGGGCTTGAATCTGTCTTTCAACCTGCACCGGATATTTCGCGACAAGATTTTCAGCCTTGGCCGCCGCCACCCCAAGAGCAGTTAACTCTTCGACAAGATTCTGGACTTTCGCCTGACCAGCTTCCCGGATGGAACTTGAATGGTGATCTCTCGTTCTTTTCTTTAGTTCGCTCGGTCGGAGGTTCTCCGCAATCTTTCGTGTCAGCTTGACGGCATATTTGCCCGGGTAGTAGCGAATGACTATCTCCTCGGCATGCCCCCCTTCCCTCTCCTCTCGAACGTTCAGATACTCAACTTTCTGAATAAATCCAAACTGCAGATGTTCGCCGATTACTTCAGTCATCTGCTGAACCCTTCGCTTCCGCGTCTGATGGGGTTTGAGAGTGTGATGGCGTTTGACATACCACGAATACCGAATTTCGCAATAACCTCGGCCACGATCCGAGTTTGAAATCACCCCAAAGAACTTTGGCGCCATCAACTCATACCAGCGACGTGCTGACGGAGAGAGAGAAAAAAGATACTCATTGTCTATGGGCCGGTCCGTCTCGGCCTCCAGCATACGCATCTCAACTGGATCGAGTTTAATATAGAGAATATCGTCAAGCTCGAAGCTGAAACCTATTTGGCCGTTTCTGATGTCTTCCTCGGTGAGATGATTAGTGCCGATTGCATAGAGAGATAGACGAGAAAAGTTCGCGTGAAAGGCCCTGAGGATGGGCCTCCCCTTGTCATCTCTTTCGCGAGTTGGCAGCCAAAGATTAGCCTCGCACCAGGCGCCGCCGATCTGACTAATGGCCCTGATCAGACTATGAGCCTGGTGACCTCCATAACTCCACCCTAGTTGACGCAGGCATTCTCTCACTCCTCCGAGCGGAATAAGACTTGGGATAAAACCATATGCTTTTCGTTCTCGATCGATATGAGGTTTGATAAGCCTGACCCAGACCTCGTGAGCCATCAGACTTGGCGGACCTATCGATTCACTAAAATTAGGGTTTACCTTCCAGATGATTGGTCTGCCATCGATGTCCTCAGTACGAAAATCAATCGCTTCTTTAAGGGCATTTGCTTTTTTTGTGAGATAGAAGAAAGGAAGTTCGGTGAGTAAACGCGGTAGACGCGTAACCGGTGCTTGGTGGGGTTTGAGAGTGACGATCTGTCCTGACATCTCTTGATGCAACAACGGTTGTTGTTATACTTCTTCTCTATATCTCTTCTTTAACAATCTTTATTCTCCGAAGAATAGCGGCTTCAACTACTTAACCTCAAAAAAGACCGGACATCCTACACGCTTGGACCGGACAAACCACACGCCTGGGACCGGACATCCTACACGCTTGGACCGGACAAACCACACGCTCCGGACCGGACATCCTACACGCCACTCTTAGCCCTTCCCGGTTTGAGAAACTCCTTCAGGGCTTTGGCAAATATCTCCTGCTTGTGCTCGCCTGTCAGTTGGGCAAAGAGTGCGAGTCTCTCCCAAATGACTGTTGGAACCTTGACCGTAGTGACGGTAAAGGGTCCCTTGAGGGTGTCGGCCGGCAATGGCTGAGATAACACCTGTATGATCGCCTGTCGGACCGGATCAGCTGCCCGCGGCGATGGTCCTTCGAATTGCCGATATGACCTCGGAGCTTCCTCCGGTTCCACTTCCACAGAAGATTCTTCTTCATCTCGTTCTGCCTCAGAAGGAGGAGCGGGATCGAGATCCTGTAGCTCGCGCATTGCCGCAAGGGGGTTGGTTGGAAAGGTCAGAGCCTCTGTCTTCTTTTTGTTCATCAGGTCTCCCTGGTTAAGCGGCTTCAGGCCATCCCTTGAAGGAAAGATCCTTGAGAGCGACATTCAGAATCTCTGGTGTTAGAACTCTACTGTCAGCCGCAAACGCATTGATAAGAGCCGCATCACATAGGATGCACAGGTCGCGCGGTACACCGTTCGTTGCGTTATAGACCTGCTTATGCGTCTCGAGCGGGAATATTTTGTCGAAGTCCCCTCCTGCGGTTGCGAGCCGATGCCTGAGAAGGTCGATTGCCTCCTCGAGCGTCAATGGATTGAGAGTTGTGCCGCCTGCGATCCGGGAACGAAGTGCTGGCTTGTATCGCAGTTTGTTCTCGAAATTCGGTTGAGCGAGGAGCACTATCTGAATCAATTTCGTTGTCTGGGTCTGCTCATTGGCCAGCGCCTGGAGCGTATCGAGATTGGTCGGATAAATGGTCTGCGCCTCATCAATCATGAGAATCACAGTGCGGCCGCCTTTGTACTCCTCAATCAGAAACGCGCGCAGGACTGCCTTCAGGTCCAGGAGATTTCTCACCGGGTCCAGGCCAAACGATGCGGTGATCAGCCGCATAAATGCTGCCGGCGTCCTTGGCGATGGGTCGGTGATATGAGCTGCGATGAACTTCTCGGATCGCGCCCGCCATCCATTGATAGCCAATTGTGAGATGGTCGTCTTCCCTGTTCCAACAGCACCCATGAGGAGAAATATTCCACGATGCTCCTCTGTGTAATATGCTACCTTGGCGAGCGCCTGCTTGTGTTCTCTCGTTGCATAGGCGAATCTTGGGTCCGGTGTGGTCGAAAACGGCGCCATTTTCAGGCCGAAATGCTTGAGATACTCGCTCATTGCGCCCCCATGATCGGATACTGTACCTAAGTTGCCTGTAACTTAGGTACAGGATATGCCCAGAGAATCTTGGTTGTCAACCATAAATGCCCCTGAACTGCCGCGGCTGGGCTGGACTATACACCTCGCGCGTGGTGGTTAGTGTGCGTCGTAGCGCTATAGCGTGGTAGTGGTCGCCTTCGCGCTGTCACGTGATGGTGCGTTGTTGTTGTCGCGAGCCAGCGCAGGACCTTAGGGGGTACTGATCTCTCGCCCAGAAAAGTCTGGCACTTCCGTATCGTTCATTTCACCTATTCAGTTTCGTCCTGTCGTCCTTCGTCCTGGTTTTCGATTTCTGCTCTCGACCGCGTGGCCACTCAATCGCGGAGTTGATTGCTGGCAACGCCCGTGCGCTGGCTACCTGCAGCGCGGGAGGAGGCGCGCGTTACAGTGTGGTGCTGCGGGAGCGCCGTGGCGCTTATTTGTTGTGATGCAATCGCGCTATGGCGTTAACGCTAGTGATTGCGGTGCTGTGAGTGGTAGCGCTACTTGTAGTGCTTTCTCGCT
>JBDTUW010000650.1:0-3317 GCA_040007555.1 Acidobacteriota bacterium
GGGCAGGGACACCCAAGCCCCCGCCCCAGCGGCCCCCGTGAGTCTCGCCCTTCCCCAAGCGGCGCCGTCAGGCTAACCTTTCACTTGCGGTGGATGGATCATCTTGTTTCTGGTCGGGCTTGAACATTGCGGGAACACAGGTCGCATCGTTGCCAGGCAACTGGCAGGTGCGTGTCTTCTACGACAATGGACTGCTGTTGACTGATACCTTCACCATCAGTGTGCCTTCAGAGCAAGGACCAAAGGGACTGCAAGGACGGCGGGGACAACAGGGACCTTCCTCCCGTTTCCTGGGGGCAGCTTTCTTTGACCTGACAATTCGTCCATTTAATTCTCAGGCAATGCCTTTTTCTCTTTCGAACCGGAACGTGCCGTCGATGCGCCGCATGATAGTCATTTTGTTTGTGGCTGCCTTCGTCATCACGGGTGTAAGCGGATGGCGAACCCTGAAGCTTGAATATTACTTGCGGGACGAACCGGGCGGCATCCTCCGTTCTTTCCGTGCCGACGCAACCACCGATGGATACATCACCGAATTACTCTCGACCGAGGGCGTCCCTCGCGATACGGTCCGACGCCCTTCTGCATCAATCCGCGCGGCGCTGAAGTCTCTTCCACCCGAAGGAGCCGTTATCTTTGTCGTACCCAGCGACGTACCGAAATACAACGTCATGTACCTCACATGGAAGCGACTCAGCCTCCCACGACCCGCCTACTATCTTCCCTGTGATAATCCGGCTGTCGCGGCGATTCCTTCCAACGAGAAAATCGTCGGTATCGTCTCCTACCTTGTCGAGCCTCCTGCAGGGTTCAATGGATCGCCCGGCTTACGGCCATTGATGCCGCGACTGGCCCTAACTCAGACGCTGGAGGCCGACGGATGGAAGCCGTTCTGTTCTCAATAGGGCTGGTGCTTTTGCTTGCGGCGGGGGCTGGAGCCGCGCTTCTTCTGCTCCCTCGAGGGCAGACTGTTTCCCTTATCGAAGTCGTCAGTCTCTCTGTACTTCTCGGCTCTGGGATTGTTTCCCTCAGCTCCTTCTTTGCGGGGTTTTTCCTTTCAGGCTGGTCTATTCGCGGATTTGTCGGAGCGCTTTCTATCTCACTCGCCGCGATCGGCTGGTCATCGAGAAGACGGCTGATCTTTGCGTTCGGGAAGGAGCAGGACTGGGCCAGCCGGATTTTGGCTGTCATCATCGCGTTGCAGTTCGTTATCGTCATCTGGGCCTCATTGCGACTGGCGCTCGGGTATGATGGGCTATTCATTTGGGAATCGAAGGCACATCTTATCTTCCAGGAGTCAGGGTCGATGCCCTCCGCCTTCCTCAGCGGATCCCCGCAACAATTCCCACAGCCAGACTATCCGCTGCTTCTGCCCCTGACTGAAAGCTGGCTCTACGGTTGGATGGGTGAGCCCAATCAAGGATTCGTCAAGCTGGTATCACCGCTCTTCTATCTGGCAATCGTCGGCATCCTGGTCTCAAGCGGTGCGCGGCTTGGCGGGAGCAGATGGCGCGGGCTCATTCCAGGCGTGCTCTTCTTCTTCTTGCCCTGGGCGGTATTGCGCACTACCGCCGGCGAAGCGGATATTCCACTTGGCGCCTATTATCTTGCTGCCGTCGCATATTTGCTGCAGTACTGGGAATCGCACGATCAACGATCGCTCCTGCTCATCGGATTGCTGGCGGCGCTACTCCCCTGGGTCAAACAGGATGGAGTCATTCTCTGGGCATGCTTGATTGGCGTCGCCCTCATCCGTGCTGCGTGCCGCCGTCAATGGCGCGACTTCGCGATGATTGCTCTCCCAGGAATCATTTGGCTCGCTTGCTGGCGAATATTTCTCATTCTGGATCGGGCGACGGAGCACGAAATATACCTCCCCGTGAGATGGAGCACGCTCGCGAACAACATCGACCGGGTGCCCGAAATCGCGCGATCCCTGATCAATGAGCTGATCGACACGAGGCACTGGAGTCTGACATGGTTGCTGCCAGTCGCGGGGATAGCGCAGGTCATCGGCGGGCGAGGAAGAAGGCGGACGCTGGTCTGGCTCGTGCTCATATTCGCTCCGATGTCACTATATTCGAGCATCTACATCTTCACTGCCTGGCAGCCGTTCACCGGTCACATCGACTCATCGCTCGGGCGCCTTTTAATGCATCTCGCGCCGGTTGCACTCCTTGGAATGTCACTGCTCCTGCCCCGGAAGACCAAGGGGGGAGAGCAATCAAAGTAGGGGATGAGGGCCGACTGTCCGGGGAGGAAAAATCCCGTTGAAATGTTTCAACAAACCTGGAGACGCCACTTATGGGAAGACCTCATCCCGAAAGCGGACAGTGAGATTGCTCCTTCTTACGGAGACCTGCTCGCAAGTTACTGTGCGTTAGCCACTTAGCTTTTCTATTTGAATGGCACGAATTTTGGTAGTCAGATGGAGTTTCTCACCCCGAACTCGATCGTCCAACTGGAGGCACCAATGGGAACGCTTTTTCAGGACATCCGCTACGGCTGGCGTGCGATCCGATCTAGACCCGGATTCACTTTGATGACAATCATCGCCCTGGCGCTTGGGATAGGAGCGAGCACGGCTATCTTTAGCGTTGTCCAGGCGGTGCTTCTGCGCCCGCTTCCCTACGCAGCTCCTGACCGGTTGGTCTGGCTGTGGGAGAGTAATCCGGGTAGCGGGATCAGGAACGAACCCACCTCGATTCCGAATTTCCGCGACTGGCGGAGTCAGAATCAGAGTTTCGCCGAGCTTACCGGATGGGGCCGAACCATGGCCATCCTCGGAGGGGATGAGCCGGAGCGAGTTCCCGGAGCAGCCGTCGTGGCCAACTTCTTTGATACGTTCGGCGTCGCACCATTCATCGGCAGAGGATTTCATGCGGAGGAAAATACGCCCGGGCAAAACCGCGTGATCGTGCTCAGCCATTCATTTTGGCAGCGGCGCTTTGGTGCGGATCGCAATATCAGCGGCAAGACCGTAACGCTCAACGGAGTGCTGCACACGATCGTTGGCGTCATGCCAGCCAGTTTCCAACACCCTGATCCCGGCACGCCAACTCCGCCAGAACTCTGGCTGCCGCTGGCGATCAATCCGTCAGCCGATGGTCGTCGCGGCGACTTCCTACGAGTGGTCGGGCGCCTCAAACCCGGCGTATCTCTCGAGCAGGCTAGCGTTGAGATGGCAAGTCTCACCGCTCGGCTTGCGGTTCAATATCCGGCCGCTAATGCCGGATGGACAGTGACAGCGCTCAGCCTTCACGAGAGATTCACCGGCAATATTCGCAAACCGCTCTGGATCATCATGAGTGCCGTTC
>JBDTUW010000651.1:0-3316 GCA_040007555.1 Acidobacteriota bacterium
CGCGGCAAGTTCAGCACGTATTTCTGCGGTCACGGCTCCCGTCGGCCCGCTGAAGCGGAGACGGTCACCTTCGCCCCAAACTTTGATTCCCTCCTGGCGCAACTCTGAGAGGAGATTTCTGAGGTCCTTCATACTTCGTCCTCCTCGATCTCCTCACCACCTTCGACGTTCGGCGCGTTCAAATACTCCATGCCCCAGCGAATGGACTCGATCTGTTCTGCCAGACCAGCGATTGTGGGTTGCTCGAAAACCGTTCGCAGCGGCAACTCGATAGATAACGCATCGCGCAATCTCGAGACGATCTGCGCGACCATCAATGAATGTCCCCCCAACTCGAAAAGATTGTCCTCAACGCCAACGTGCTCGAGATTGAGGGTCTCGGCCCAGATACCCGCAATTGTCTTCTCGACCGGCGTTCGCGGTGGCGTCGTCGTGCGGTGCCTGCTTCCTCCATTGAGATTCGGTGCCGGCAACGCCTTGCGATCCACTTTTCCGTTTGCAACCACGGGAAGCGAATCGAGGAAAACAAAGATCGAGGGAATCATGTAGTCAGGAAGAGTCTCGCCCAGCGCCGCGCGGAGCGAAGGGAGGATTCCTTCAACAATCATCGGACGCAACGGATTATTGGAGTAATGGCTGAGCGGCGTTCCATTGACCCGCCAGCGGCTCTTGATCACAACCTCCGACTGGTCGTTTCGCCTGAGCACCAGATCGAAACTATCGGCAGCTCCGGACTCCGGCCAGCGAGGTTCAGTTGTATAACCGCACGACTCTCCCAAAGCGCACGCTTCCTCAGGGTCTACGGCGCCAATCGCGTCCAGGCTGCGACGAAACTCGGACATGGTTCCTTCGCGCGAGCCTCCATCCGTGAGCAACTCACCCGCACGGACATCCGACCAGACCCTGGCGTTGGGGACGCTGCTGACGCTGAGAAGCGCAGGCTGTTCGTTCCGCAGGAGTGTCTCGAGCTCGGCCAGTGTCAGTTGGTCCTTCTGCCAATCGAGCCGTGGAACCGATGCCGGAACCCGAACCTCGTGACCAACACTCAAAAGGACGTCGTAACGAAAACGATTGAGCTCATTGTGACGCTTCCCGCGTTTGAACCAGATATCCACATTCGACAACCCCGGAAGACGTTCCCTCAAGGATGGAAAAAGCATCGGGTCGATGAGCAACTCCTCTTCGTTGCTGGCACTTCGCAGAACCTTCTGCCGAAGGTCCTGCAATCGCGTCGCCCCGTGCGCATGGTGCAGATGTACTGACGCGTGCAGCGCCTTGAGAAGTTTTAGATTGCGAGCGTCACCAACAAAGATCGCTCCACCCTCGCGCACCTTCCTACTCGCTCCATCAAGAACTCGCAGGAGGTAAGCCAGGTCCGGGAAGTACTGCACCACAGAGTTCAGGATAATCAGATCGAATGAACCGTCGGGAATGTCGCTGAAATCGTCCGCTGTTCTCTCGAGCAGTCTGACGTGCGCAAAGCGGTCCGCCTCCCGCGTCATTCGTTCGCCAACGTGATCAAGAGAGGCCCGGGAGAAATCGCTCGCCCAATACGACGATGTGTGCGGCGCAATCTCGGACAACAACAGCCCCGTGCCACAGCCAATCTCAAACACACGCTGAGGCCTCAATGAAAGAATGCGCGTCACCGTTGCATCGCGCCATTCCAACATCTCATCGGAGGGTATCGGCTGCCCCGTATAACTGCTGTTCCACCCAACGAAGGCTGACTTCTCACCCGAATCGGCAGTCTGGCCGTAGGTCTGGTCATAAAGCAGCCGCCAATGAGCTACGCGTTGTTCCTCGAGCTGCTTTAAGCGTTCCTTTGTCGCTACATCATTGAACTCGGGGACGATATAAGCGACGAGGCGCTTGTCTCCCGGTGCTTCCTCACGAGCGACGACGATCGCTTCGCGGACATTCGGATGATCTGCAATCGCCTGTTCAACCTCACCAAGCTCGACGCGGAATCCCCGGATCTTCACCTGATCATCGATTCGCCCGAGAACTTCGATGCGTCCATCGGAAACGAAACGCCCCAGATCGCCGGTCGCGTAGAGACGACCGCCAGCTTGCTTGCTAAATGGATGAGGGATGAATCGCGTCGCTGTCAGCTCAGGATTGTTGAGATAGCCCCGAGCAAGATGGTGGCCGCCAATATACAGCTGTCCGGCGACACCAATCGGCACCGGCTCGAGCTGTTCGTCGAGGATAAAAATCTCATTATTCGCAATCACGCGGCCAACCGTGATGGGCCCCGTGTCTTTTGCTCGGGGCAACAATGCTCCCGACGTTGAGAAGACCGTTGCTTCCGTAGGGCCGTATGGATTGTGATAGACAAATCGCGCTTTGTGAGGTGGACGTTGCACCGCTCGATCAGAACCGCCCCAGAGCACCCTCAGATGAAGTTTCTCGATACCGGCTTCCTGAAAGACGGCTTCGCCCAAAGCGGGAGGCAACCACCCCATCGTTATGCCCTTCTCTTCAAGCCAGCCCCGCACCGCCTTTGGTGAAAGCCGGGTCTCGTCGTCCATGATCGCGATTGAGGCGCCGCTGATGAGATAGGACCATATCTCCCAGGCGGAAGCGTCAAAACCCATCCGCGCTACCTGGCTCGCTCGATCCTCGGCAGTGACGTCGAATGTCCTTTTGTGCCAGCAGGCAAGATTGAGTATCCCACGGTGAATATTGACGACACCCTTGGGTCTCCCCGTTGAGCCGGACGTATAGACAACATAAACGGCATTCTCAACCGTCGCCGACGGTCGAAGGTTCTCGGCGCTTTCCCGATCAATCTGCGCCCAGTCTTCATCGACGAGAATGACGGTTGCACCGGTCTCGGCGATTCTGCTCCGCAGCGCACGTGTTGTCAGCAGCACCGGAACCTGAGCATCGGCAATCATGAATGCGAGACGATCGACCGGATAAGTCGGGTCCATCGAAACATGCGCACCACCCGCCTTAAGTATTCCACTCAGCGTCACGATCCAGTTGATCGAGCGGTCAATGCAAACACCAACCAGCGTCTCCGGCCCTACGCCCAATCCCCGCAGATGATGAGCCAACTTATTCGAACGGCGGTTGAGCTCGCCATAACTTATGCTCTCCTGGCCGCAGAAGACGGCAATCGCGCCAGAATCGCGCTGAACCTGTTCCTCAAATAACTCGTGGACACACCGTTCAGTCGGATAACTCGTCTCAGTGTCATTCCAGCCAAACGTCACTTGCTGCCTTTCAGCGGCCGTCAACAGCGGCAAGTCTCGAATCTGACAATCAGGCTCCTCGACTATGCCCTCGAGAAGGGTCAGGTAGCGAC
>JBDTUW010000652.1:0-3310 GCA_040007555.1 Acidobacteriota bacterium
CGGTTTCGGCGCACCGCATTCGAGCGCGGCGCGAACCGCGCGGCAAGGCGAGACGGCACGAGGCAGTCTGAAGTATCCAGCCCTTGCGGATTCCCTTCGCGAGGCTATAGGCACCGCGCGTCAGAGTGCAGGTGCCGTCGTCGAAGGCGTCCCAGTCGATATTTCTCAGGAAGCTTACCTTAAGGCTTCGAATACCGGACAAGATGATGCGTTTGGCTGGTCGATCGCGGTGTCGGGAGACACGGTAATCGTGGGCGCTGTCAATGAGAAGAGCGCGGCCACCGGAATCAATGGCGATCAGACCAGCAATTCAGCTCCTTTCTCCGGCGCCGCATATGTCTTCGTCAGAATCGGTGGCGTTTGGAGTCAGCAGGCGTATCTCAAGGCCTCGAACACGGGGGCCAACGACGCTTTTGGCCATTCGGTAGCCATCTCGGGCGACACGATAGTCGTCGGGGCGCCTTATGAAGACAGCTCGGCTACTGGGATCAATGGAAACGGTGCGAACAATGCTTCGCCGGATTCGGGCGCTGCCTATGTGTATGTCAGAACTGCGGGCGTGTGGAGCCAGCAGGCATATTTAAAAGCGTCGAACACTGGTACTGGTGACCGGTTCGGATATTCGGTTGCTGCCTCAGGCGACACAGTTCTTGTCGGCGCGGATGGAGAAGACAGCTCCGCGACGGGAGTGAACGGTAACGCGACCGACAACAGTGCCGAGGATTCGGGCGCAGGATACGCCTTTGTCAGGAACGGCAGCGCCTGGAGCCAGCAGGCTTATCTCAAGGCATCGAATACCGATCAAGGCGATTCCTTTGGATGGTCGGTGGGAGTTTCCGGGGACACGGTTGTGGCCGGCGCGCCCTCTGAGGACAGCGCCGCCATTGGTGTCAACGGGGACGAAAACAACGACTCCGCCGAATCGGCTGGCGCAGGTTATGTATTCATCCGCAGCGGCACGACCTGGACCCAGCAGGCATATCTCAAGGCAGCAAATGCTCAGGCAAACGACTTCTTCGGCTACGCGACTGCCCTCTCTGTCAACACCATCGTCATTGGGGCCGTGACGGAGGACGGTGGCACAACAGGTGTCAACGGAAACGGGAGCGACAACTCCGCTGAAGATTCCGGCGCAGCTTACGTTTTCGTCAGGACTGCGAATCTCTGGAGTCAGCAGGCGTACCTGAAGGCATCGAACACAGGTGCGAGCGACTTCTTCGGTAATTCGGTCGCTCTTTCGGGAGACACAATCGTTGTCGGAGCGCCATTCGAGTTCAGCGCTGCGACCGGAGTGAATGGAGATGGCTCCAATAACTCGGCTCGTGATTCCGGCGCTGCCTACGAGTTCCAGCGCACTGGCAGCGTCTGGACCCAGAAGGCTTATCTGAAGGCCTCGAACACGCGCGAAGGCGATCGGTTCGGCTCCTCCGTCGGTGTCTCAACCGCCGTGGTAGTCGGGGCGCCCAGTGAGGATAGTGCAGCTACCGGTATTAATGGCAATCAGAGTGACATTTCGGCGGCTGACGCAGGAGCGGCCTACATTCTCACCGAGGGTGGACAGCAGTCCCGGTCGGTTTCGGTCGCCGGGTCAACCATCGCGACTGGCAGCAACGGCTTTGTTTCAGTTGTCTTTGACGCTCACGGGGATGAAAACACAGTTGCCTTAAGCCTCACATTCGACACGACAAGATTATCGTTTGTTTCAGCTGTCCTCGCGGCAGGGCTCCCCGCCGGGTCAAACCTTGTCGTCAATTCCAGTCAGGCTGGGAGCGGTAGAGTTGGATTTACGATCAATCTTCCGGCCGGGCAATCACTTGCCGCGGGAACACGTCAACTCCTGACAATGACGGTGACTGCCCTCAACAATGCTCCCCAGGGAACAACTCAAATCAGCTTTGGCGACGTCCCCGTTTCGCGCGCGGTCTTCAGATCTGACGCAAGCCTCATCCCGATTAATGCGATCGTCTTTAATCCTGGCAGCGTCAACCTCATTGCCCCGATTCCACCTCGCAATGTGCGCGCTCTGGGCACGACCATTCAGGTTGGGGGCAGCGGGACAGTCGGGGTAGAGATTGATGCGTTGGGAACCGAAAACGGATTGGCGTTTAGCCTCACCTTTGAAGCATCGCTGCTGACGTTTGCCTCAGCCAGCCTTGGAAGCGGCGCACCGGGAGCGAGTCTGAATGTCAACACGAGTGAAACAGGGAGCGGCCGTATTGGAATCGCCTTCGATCTTCCTGCTGGCCAGGCACTGCAGGCGGGCACCCTGCTTGTTGTAAACATCTTGTTCAACGCCGTCCCAGGCGTCACAGGCGGCACCTCTCAGATTGGCTTTGGGGACAGTCCTGTCGTTCGTGAGCTGCTGGACACTTCGGGGGCCGCGCTTCCAGTGAACTTTGTCGGCAGTGCGGTCACGATCGGACAGGGACAGGACTTCGAAGGTGACACAACCCCGCGGCCAAACGGGAATGGCTCGGTTAGTCTGGCGGACTGGGTACAAACGGGCCGATTTGCAATCGGCCTGGATACTGCCGCGCCGGGAGGCGAGTTTCAGCGCGCCGACTGCGCACCGCGCGATACTCGCGGCAACGGCTTACTCTCGCTCTCGGATTGGGTTCAGGCGGGCCGCTATGCTGTCGGTCTCGACCCTCTGATGACCGTTGGTGGGCCGACGGCCCCCTCGAGCTTCACGGCGGCAGGTCCTCCAGTCGGTGTCAGTCGTGTCGCGGTGGCTCGAGGGTTGCGGGAGCAACGATCGATTACTACTATCGTCTCCGCACCAGCCCGAACCGGAGTTGCAAATATTGGGGTGTGGATCGACGCAACCGGAGTTGAGAACGCTATCAGTTTCAGTCTGTCCTTCGATGCAACTCAATGGGAGTTCGCGGGCATTCAGCCTGGCCGGGACGCAGCAACTGCGACGCTGATCGTCAACAGCTCGACGGGCGCAACGGGCCGTCTCGGCGTCGCCATTGCGCTGCCACCAGGTCAGGCTGCTGTGACTGGGTGGCGGACGGTCGCGGAGATCCATCTCCGACCACGTAGCGGCGGACGTCACAAACTGCCAGTAATCGCCCTCGTTGACGACGGGCCAGTCGCAATAGAAGTCGCTGACTTGTTCGGGAACGCCGTCCCTTTCAGGTGGGTCACCAAGGTAAGATAGTGGTCAGTTGCCAGTTGCCGGTTGCCAGTTGTCAGTTGTCAGCTGTCAGTTGTCAGCTGTCAGTTGCGAGTTGTCAGTTGTAGTTCGAGGGAGGGGGCCCGAGGGCGTTCCAGAGTTCAACCTTCAGGTTGTGTTTAAATTGAGTGG
>JBDTUW010000653.1:0-3310 GCA_040007555.1 Acidobacteriota bacterium
CAGCGTATCGTCGGGTTCCAGACGCGGAATCCCGTGCACAGAGCTCACGAGTACATTCAGAAGTGTGCCCTTGAAACAGTAGATGGGCTCCTCCTGCATCCACTCGTCGGCGAGACAAAGGCGGATGACATTCCCGCCCCGCTGCGGGTACGCGCCTATGAGGTCATTCTCGAGCACTATTACCCACCGTCACGTACGATTCTGGCAGTGCTACCGGCGGCGATGCGTTACGCGGGTCCCCGTGAGGCAGTCTTTCACGCCATCATTCGTCAGAACTATGGCTGTTCGCATTTCATAGTTGGTCGGGATCACGCGGGTGTGGGTTCCTATTACGGCACATACGATGCGCAGCGGATATTCGCAGACTTCGGGCCTGGCGAGTTGGGGATCACTCCGATGTTCTTTGACAACACCTTCTTTTGCCGAAAGTGTGACGGCATGGCGTCGTCGAAGACTTGTCCGCATGACAAGAGCGAGCACGTCAACCTGAGTGGTTCAAGCGTTCGCGAAATGCTGGCCAATGGTGATGCTCCGCCGCTTGAGTTTACAAGGCACGAGGTCGCCCAGGTGTTGATGGCAGGACTTGGTGGAAAGTCGTGAATTGCTGATGCAGCGCGAAAATCTCAGAGTCTGAGGTTGTTTCCGCAAGCGCAAGCTAAGGAGAGAAATGAAGAAGGGTTTTGTGGTTTGGTTGACTGGTCTTTCTGGTGCCGGGAAGACGACACTGACGAACGCCCTGGTGCCGGAACTGGTGGCACGCGGGGCACTCGTTGAGGTTCTCGATGGTGATGAAGTGAGAACCAATCTGAGCAAGGGGCTGGGATTCTCCAAGGAAGATCGAGACACCAATATTCGACGGATCGGGTTTGTCAGCCGCCTGCTCGCAAGAAATGGGGTCGGTGTCATTGCCGCCGCCATCTCCCCCTATCGTTCGGTTCGTGACGAAGTTCGAGCGGAAGTTGAGCGTGATGGCGCCGCGTTTGTTGAGGCGTATGTCAGCGCTGACCTGACGACACTCGTCGAGCGAGATGTGAAGGGACTGTATGCGAAAGCGATCGCCGGGGAGATCAAGAACTTCACCGGAGTCTCGGACCCATACGAAGAACCGCTTTCGCCGGAAGTGCTGATCACAAGCGACCGCGAAACCGTCGAAGAGGGCGTCGCCCGGCTGCTGGCGACTCTGGAAGCCCGCAACCTGATTGCCGAACAACAACCGATCGAGAAAGCGGAGGCGCTTTATGAAGCACGGTAAGGTTTATCTGGTAGGCGCAGGGCCGGGCGATCCGGGTCTCATCACGCTCAAGGCCAGAGATCTGCTTGCGAAAGCCGGTTGCGTCATCTACGACTATCTCGTTAATCCCCAGATTCTTGTGCACGCACCGGCCGAGGCTGAGCTGATCAACGTCGGTAAACGCGGCACGGAGTACATCTGGACACAGCGCGAGATCAACGCAATGTTGATCGAGAAGGCGGGGAAGCATGATGTAGTCGTGCGGCTCAAGGGGGGGGACCCGTTCGTCTTCGGCCGGGGTGCAGAGGAGGCCGAGGCCCTTGTGGAAATGGGCATCGAATGGGAGGTGGTCCCGGGAGTGTCGGCAGGAATATCGGTGCCCGCATATGCGGGAATCCCGCTGACACATCGCGCGTTGAGCAGCTCAGTAGCCTTCGTGACTGGTCACGAGTCTCCTGAAAAGACCGAGTCGTCCATTCATTGGGAGAAGCTGGCCACCGCCGTCGATACTCTCGTGATCTTTATGGGTATCGGAGGAATTCGCGAGATTGCAGCAAAGCTCGTCGAACACGGTCGATCCGCCGAAACGCCGGTCGCCGTGATTCGGTGGGGAAGCTATGATCGCCAGGAAACGTGGACATCCACTCTCGCAGATGTGGCAGGACTGATTGAGCGCGCGGCTATCCAGGCTCCGGCAATCATTGTTGTGGGTGAGGTCGTTCGGCTCCGGTCAGAGCTGCAATGGTTCACGGCGGACATCGCGGCTCAGTTGAAGTCGAGTGTGGCTTGAATGCGCTACTACCCGATACATCTCGACCTGAAGGAACGTCGAGTCCTGGTTGTTGGTGGCGGCTCTGTTGCAGAGAGCAAGATTCGCCAGCTTGTCGATGCCGGCGCCCGGGTCCTGGTAGTCACTCTTGAGTTGATCAATTCACTCCAGGGTCTGGCGGAGACGGGCGTCATCAATGTCAGGATTGGCGAGTTTGAAGAAGGCGATCTGGATGGCATTTTGCTTGTCATCTCGGCTACCAACGATCGCGAAGCAAACCAGACAGTGGCGGCGGCAGCGAGCGGCCACGGCGTGCTGTGTAATGTCGTCGATGAGCCTGATCTTTGCGATTTTATCACTCCGGCACTTGTGCTGCGCGGAGACCTTCAGATTGGCATCTCGACCGGGGGCGGCAGCCCGACGCTGGCACAGCGGGTGAAGCGCGAGATCGCCGAGCTGATAGGTGAGGAGTATGGGGAATTCCTCCAGCTTGCGAGCGCGATGCGCGCCGAGGCGAAACAGGTTATCCCAAACTTCGAGGAGCGCCGCGAGCGCCTGCGGGCCTTTGTTGAATCCGAGGGACTCGACTTGTTGCGCCGGGGACAGCGGCAGGAGGCGATCGACCTCGCATCGCAAATTCTGAAAGGAGACTATGTCAACGCCACGAGCAGCCCTTTCGGAAGCTGAGGTCGGGGATTGGGCCGACGAGCTGGAAGGACAACGCATTGAGACCATTCTCGAACGTGCCTGGCTGAGGTTCGGAGAACGTCTGGTCATGACGTCGAACTTCGGCGCCGAAGGCGTCGTGGTTCTCGATCATCTTCGACGGATCGCGCCGGGAACGCCGATCATCTATCTCGATACAGGCTTTCAGTTCTCAGAGACTGACCGAGTGAAAGAGGAGATTCGCACCCGCTTTGGCTTGAACATCGTCGAGTACAGGTCCGAGTTGAGTGTTGTTGAGCAGGGCGTCGCTTACGGCGAGCGCCTCTACGACCGAGACCCGGGATTGTGCTGCCAGATGCGCAAGGTGGACCCTTTGGCGCGCGCGCTCGCGGGATATGACGCGTGGATTGCGGCACTCAGACGAGACCAGTCGCCGACTCGCGCGCTGATTCGAGTGGTCGAATGGAATGCGACGCATGGAATGGTGAAGATCAATCCGCTGGCGACATGGACCAGAAAGGAAGTGTGGGAGTATATCGTCCGTTACGGGCTTCCGTATAATCGGCTTTACGATGATGGGTACACGAGCATTGGGTGTCAGCCGTGTACGCGAAGAGTTGGAGCGGGGGATCACGAACGTAGTG
>JBDTUW010000654.1:0-3308 GCA_040007555.1 Acidobacteriota bacterium
AATTGAGATCCCGCTTGACTCCATTCATATTTCTGCAATTGTTAGCTTCCCGTCGAAGACACTATGGGAAATGATCAGTCCTCAGGAGAGTGGACCCCAATTGAAGGATCAGAACGCCTGCCGGCTCTCGATGCCGTGCGGGGTATCGCGCTGCTCGGCGTGTTGGTAGTCAACGCGCAATCCGGTTTCCGTCTTTCCCTCTTCGATCACATCCTGAAGTTCCATTCCCACCCCGACTGGGCCAACCGGCTTATGGATGTTCTCATCGCCGGGACGATGGAGTTCAAGGCCATCGCTCTCTTCACTCTCCTGTTCGGCATCGGTATTGGCATTCAGGCTGAGCGCACCGCATCCCGTTCCTTAAACTCATCGAAGTTTCTATTGCGAAGGTTCCTGGTTCTTCTCGTCATCGGCCTGGTTCATATGTTCGGAATATGGAACGGCGACATCCTCGTGCTCTATGCCGTTTGCGGGATTTTGATCATCCCTTTGCTGAGACTACCCGTGGCTTTGCTCGTGGTTCTGGGAGTTGCCGCGATCGTCTACCCGTTCGGATTGCCTTATGGCGGCTTGCGTCAGAGCGCGGAGGTTTTGCGAGCACATGCGGCACTCGCTACTCAAATCTATTCCGCGGGGAGCGCGAGTGACATTCTGGTATTGCGCTGGCAGGAGGGATGGCACTTTATCGTACCCCTTTTGATAGGCATTCTGCCGAGAACGCTGGGGCTGATGTTACTGGGTGTCGCCGCCTGGCGCTTCAGCATAATCCGCGACACTCAAAAGCACCGGCGATTGCTTTGGGGCATTCTGATTGCGGCCGGAACCGCCGGCGCCCTGACGACCTGCCTCGCCGTGTATTCAAAGTCGAGCGGTCGCGAGGTTTCGATTCCCTTCCCCTTCGACCTGGTCGGTCCTGATGTATTGCTGGCCCTGTCGTACGCTGCCGCGCTTTTTCTCTGGCTGCGATCGCAAAGAAGAGGGATGGTCGTCTCATCGCTCATTGCTGGCGGTCGGATGGCATTGAGCAATTACCTGGCGCAGTCGGTAATTCTGGGCTTCATATTCTACAGTTACGGCTTTGGACTTTTCGGACAGCTGGGATCGGTCGCGGTGACGATCATTTGCCTGGTCATCTATGCAGTGCAGCTCGGGATCAGCCGGGCCTGGCTATCGCGCTATCACTTCGGCCCAGTGGAGTGGTTGTGGCGATCACTAAGCTACGGCCGTCGGCAGCCAATGCGACGGGACGGGTAAAGTATGCGCGCACGGGCGCGAAGTCAGGTCGCTCGAAGTCCCATGCGCTTGAGCTCGGGGCTTGCCAGTGCCAGTGGGGCGTGGAGACGCATCGAAATTGAGGTTCGTCAAGCATCGGGAAGGACCGCAGTGGTTCAGACACATCGCGATGAGTTTGGTCTAGCTAGTGAGCACAGAAGACTCACGCGAAGGCGCGATGAGAACTGAGCTGGCCGACTGCGCCAATATCTCCTTCGTGTCTTTCGCGTTTTCTTTCGCGCCTTCGCATGAGATTCTTCCTTGAGCGAGCCCGCTTGCGGTTGCATCCGGAGGGTTGGAACCCCGAGAATGCTCGCGAAACTATGGTTCTCCCATGAATCCAAGACATTCCATTTCCCGGGCACGTTTGTTGAAGGTTTTCCTCTTCCTGTTTATGCCTGCGGTCCTGTCTGCCCAGGTGCCTGTGCGCTTTAGCCGCGATGTCTTGCCCATCCTTTCGGCGAATTGCTTTTCCTGCCATGGCCCTGATGAAAAGAACCGTATGGCCGGTCTGCGTCTCGATGTTGAAGGGGCCGCGAAAGCACAGCGCCCACGTGGTTTTGCGATTGCTCCGGGACAGCCGGAAAAGAGTCTGATTCTCGCACGTCTGACCAGCACTAACCCAACCGTCGTGATGCCGCCTCCGAGCACGCATCGCAAGGTCACGTCCGATCAGATTGAGAGCCTGCGTCGGTGGATTGCCGAAGGAGCAAAATGGGGCAGGCACTGGTCGTTTGAGCCGGTGATAAGACCTGTCATCGCCAGCGGGCAGCACCCGATTGATGCACTGGTGCGCGATGCCCTCTCGGAGAAAGGGCTCACACCCCGTTCGCCAGCTCCGTCCCAAACGCTCGTCCGTCGCCTGTGGCTTGATCTAGTAGGATTGCCTCCGACACCTGAGATTGCAGACAGATACGCCTCCGCTCCTTCGCCCCGTGCGTATGAAAGCATGGTCGATGAGCTGTTGAAGGACCCCCGGTTCGGAGAGCACTGGGCGCGCATGTGGCTTGATCTGGCGCGGTATGCAGACACAAAAGGCTACGAGAAGGATTTGGGCCGGACGATGTGGCCTTATCGTGATTGGGTCGTGAACGCACTCAATGCTGACATGACGCTTGATCGGTTTACCACATCGCAGCTCGCTGGGGACTTGTTGCCGAACCCCACCGAGTCACAATTAATCGCCACCGCATTTCATCGGAACACAATGAGCAATGATGAAGGCGGCACCGACAATGAGGAGTTTCGTGTCGCCGCAGTCAAAGATCGCGTTGATACGACGGCGCAGGTTTGGATGGGTCTGACGATTGGGTGCGCGAAATGCCACACTCACAAGTACGATCCTATTTCGCAATCCGACTATTATTCCTTTTACGCGCTTTTCAATCAGACCGAGGACGCTGACCGTTTTGACGATGCGCCGACTCTCGAATTGCTGTCACCAAGGGAGCAGGAAGAACGCAAACGCCTCCAGACGAGCGTGCAAACAACAAGTCGCGAGCTCACTTCACTTGAAGAGGTCGCAGACAAAGAGCAACAAGCCGAAGAAGGCAAATGGGTCGTGTGCAATGTTGGGGAGGCCACTTCCAAAGATGGCGCGACGCTCACTGCGCGCAATGACGGCTCCGTGATTGCCAGCGAAAAGTCGCCGCCGGAAGACATCTACACGGTTACGCTCACGCTTTCTGCGGGCACACATACGACGCTACGGCTCGAGGCACTTCCCGAAAAGCTGAGTGGCGGCGAGTTGGCTGTAGCGCGTAATGGGTCGACTGCGAGCTTCGTCTTGTCAGAACTGTCGGCCCAACTCCTCAGCGTGGCGGGCGCTCGTTCACTTAAGCTGATCGGAGCGCGGGCAGATTTCGCAAGCGACAAAGGCGCCGTCACCGCAGCCATCGATGGGGACGAAAAGACCGGGTGGTCTGTCAGCCCTCGCACGCACGAACGTCACACGGCTTTGTTCAACTTCGATCAACCGCTGCGGCTGACTCAGGAAGCAAAGCTCCGTCTGATCATTTCGCAGCAGTCTGGGGAGT
>JBDTUW010000655.1:0-3305 GCA_040007555.1 Acidobacteriota bacterium
GACAACGAGTGCGACCCCAGGAAAAGTAGAACGGAATTGGCGATTCATAATGCCTCCACTAGTCAAATTGTGGGCACTGGGGCTGCGCGGATCCTTCGAGGTTGCGCGGTTTGGGACCCGGCGAGCAAAGCCGAGTTGGGGCTTCTGTTAGTGTCTCACAACGATAAAGAAGTATCGCCTATGGCCTTAGTAGTGTCAATTGGGGCAGCAGTTGCCAGTTGTCAGTTGTCAGTTGCCAGTTGCCAGTTGTCGGTTGCCAGTTGCCAGTTGTCAGTTGCCAGTTGTCAGTTGTCAGTTGTCAGTTGTCAGTCGCGCCTTGCCTGGACGGCGGCCGGGGCGGGGGATTGGACCTGACCCGCCAACTTGACCCTGAACCTCAAGTGCCACTGACAACTGGCAACTGCCAACCGACAACTGGCAACTGACAACTGACAACTGGCAACTGACCACTGGCAACTGCTCCTTGCGCCGGCAAAAAGGATGGAGTAGGATGACGCCATCGACGAGCTACAGGATTGAGATTGCCTGTGTGACTCCCGCATAGTTCCTCCGTTGATCTGGGCCAGTTCCCATACCACTGTGTGTATTTGGCGAGATTTACCTGGCCTCCATGTCTATCGCGTCAGACTATCAATCGCATGGGGCGCATGGGGCGCATGGGGCGCATGGGGCGCATGGGTCACGCGACAGTGTTTTTCCTGATGAGGAGCATAGTTCGGGAAGCTCAAGAAACCCGATTGTCCCACGAGTCGATCACCGATCGCACGAGGGGGTGACGGGCATACACATAAACAGGTCGAGGAGGAGAACTGGTGAACAGAAAGCTGATTCGCACAACGTTGGCCGAGGTCAAGGAAAGGGAGCAACAGTTGCATGAGCGGGCACAGCAGGCCCAGCTGGCGCGACAGGCACAGGCGCAGGCCCCCCAGCCACGCGACCGCGACCGCGACCGCGACCGCGATCGCGATCGCGATCGCGATCCCAATCCCCTTCAGCCAAAGAAGAAGATTCCACCCGAGCAGACCAACGCCGAGACCTTCTACTATAAGAAGCAGATGGATGCCAAAACTCCGATGGTCATCGTCCTTCAGGATGGGGAAGAGATCCACGGAACCATCGAGTGGTATGACAAGGGCAGCCTCAAACTTCATCGTCAGGATGGGCCAAACCTGCTGATCCTCAAGCACAATATCAAATACCTCCACAAGGATCAGGCGGGCAATGATGGCTCTGATTAGAGTCTCCGTTCATCTTCGAACCTGGGATGCCTGAGTCGATCGTCAACACCATCCCGGAACATCAAGGCCGGCCTCGGATAGGGATCACCATCGGTGACCCGGCCGGCATTGGTCCGGAGGTCAGCCTGAAAGCTGTCGCCGACGCGGAGCTTTCGGACCTCTACGACCCCGTGCTAATTGGTGACGCGAGATACCTCCAGGCCTGGGCGGAAAAGCTCAATCTCGTCATCGATCCCGTCATCATCAAGCAAGGAAACCCCATCCCCCATGCTCTGTCTGGGCTAGCCATCTACGACCTCGAGAACATTGACGATTCAGTCGAAATGGGCTGCGAATCCGCAAGTTCAGGACGAGCCTCTGCGGAATACGTGGAGGTTGGCGCCCGACTGTGTCTTGGCGGGGAGCTCCACGGCATGACGACTGCGCCGATCAGCAAAAAGGCGCTCTCTCTGGCCGGCATTCCGTTTCCGGGTCACACCGAATTCCTCGCTCACCTTTCAGATTCCGATGATTTCGCGATGGCGTTTATTGCGCCGACTCTGCGCGTCGCTCTCCTCACGACACATGTCTCTCTCGCTCAAGTCCCATCGCTCGTAAAGAAGGCAGATCTCGAACGTTTGATCCGTCTCGTTGACAGAGAGCTGCGCCGATATGGGATCGCGCGCCCGAGGATCGCGGTTGCGGGGATCAACCCTCACGCCGGGGAAGGCGGCCTCTTCGGATCGGAAGAGGCATTAGAGATGAAGCCAGCGATTGAGGCCTGTCGCAGGGAAGGAGACGTAGAGGTAAGCGGACCGTATCCTGGAGACACGATATTTGCGCGGGCGATACGTGGCGAGTTCGATATTGTGATCTCGTGCTACCACGATCAGGGTTTGATTCCCATCAAGTGCGTTTCTTTTGGCGAGTCGGTCAATGTGACGCTCGGTCTGCCCTTTATCCGCACTTCGGTGGATCACGGAACTGCCTTCGACATTGCGGGAAAGGGAGTCGCCGATCACTCGAGCATGGTCGCCGCCATCAGGCTTGCGATCGACCTCTATCGACAACGGGCGGCGGGTTCGATTGTTGATCGAGCGTAGAAAGGGAACCTGGAGGTCAGGTCAGGTCCACCAACGTCAGTCGTCGCTTTCCCAAACCGGGTAATTCTCCAGGAGGTAGTCAACTACCTGATGGGCTTCGCCGCGATGTCCGCCGAGAATGTCCGTATTTGCGGTTACTCGTCGGAGGACCTCGAGTACGAGTCCTGGTTGACGGCGGATCGAGAGTGAATTATCGGCCAGAACCATCGCACCTTCGCTTGGCGCGAGTCGCTCGGGTTTCCAGACGGCGTCCTTTTGGTATTCGCATTTCAGAACCAGACCCACGCGCATCGATTGAGTCATTGCAATTCCACCAAGAGCTTCAACCGTGTGATTCGTTTGAATGCCGCTTGAGTCACGCAAGGCCAGTGGCTTGAGATAAGGATGGACCTGACCGAGCCGATCCAGAACCGCATACTCATCGGACAGATAGGCCGCACCGGCGCGAACCAGGGTGGCTACGAGAGTGCTCTTTCCCGTCCAGGAACGCCCGGGAATGACGATCGCACGACCTCGCCAGTTGACTACGCCGGCGTGCAGGAAGACGCGGTCGGTGGTCATCTCACCGATAAATATCCGGGAATCGGACTCGAAGCTATCGAGGACGCTTTCGAGGTTGGTCGAACGAGTTAGTTGCCCGCCTTCCACCGAGAGCCGATAGCTAATTTCAGTGGGCTCGCCAGCAGGTGAGGATTCGATGAGGTAAGTTCGATCCGGCTCTCGATCCGTAAATCTGCTGAAGCCGGGCGGAAAATGTTGCTCAATGGAGGGCAGCAGACCGGCGTCGTCGACTGAGATGGCAACATGAATGCCATATGACTCAAAGCAGGTTTGTGCTCCGGACATTCCCAACCTTCCGACCGTCATCTGCCTTCGGTCTTCTCGGACCTAAGGTTCTGTCTCGCATTCAACGAGTTCTGCACTCGAAACTCGTCAAGCCTTCTGATGTTCATTGGGTTCCGCAGCATTCGAAACGCCCAGCGCA
>JBDTUW010000656.1:0-3302 GCA_040007555.1 Acidobacteriota bacterium
GCGGGGTTGTACGCGAGCTTGATGATGCTTGGCCTGTCAAAGCCAATCGGCGAACTAATCCCGAGGATCGAGATCGGAGTCTTTGCATGGCGAATGATGACCGTCACATCGCTTTCGCTTGCAATGCTGAGTGGTAGCCTTGCTCAAACCATTACTGAACCGCGGGAAAGCGGGGGACACCTGCCCTATCGCCGCCTCGCGCTCGGCTTTCTACTGGCTGCTGTCGGCACTGTGAGTTTTGTCTACGTGGTTCATCCGATGTACCGTGCTGAGGCCTTTGAGCCGAATCCGGAGCATAGTAACTATTCGCTCGCGCCAGTCGCCGCAGGTCGAGAGGCGCCTTGGGTTCCCGAGGTGATCCTTGAACCTGCTGCCGGGAGGTTTTCAATCGAGACCTGGAATCCCGAGTATCGGGTCATGCGCATGGAGATGGCTCGGGGATCGGGGGTTGGATTTCGCACCTTCAATTTTCCGGGCTGGGTCGCAACGAGCGATGGTGTGAGTATCCCTGTCTCAACTGGCAAATTGGGCGAGATGACACTCGACCTGCCACCCGGTATTCACCAAATTGTTCTGGAGTTTCAGCAGACAAGGGTGCGCAGTCTGGGGGTGTTGCTCAGCGCTTTTGCAATTGTAGTGACGGCCCTGCTCTGGCTGATTGACCGACGACTGTTTCGCGGTCAGTTACCAATACCTCAGTCATCATGACACCGTCATGTCGACTTGCCAGTTTTTAACCCGGAGGCTAGATGGGCGACTTCGTGAAACGACTCCAGCCACTGTTCGTTCTAGGTTTCGTGGCGGCCGGAGCACTCTTTCTGTTGAGGGTTGCGTATCTACCGATCTGGCTCAGTACAGCCGTCGGGTTGGCGCTGCTCCTCAGTTTCCGGCACTTTGTTCGTGTCCAGCATGGAATCATAATCCCCCTCTATCTGCTTGCGCTTTTACTGGCGGCGATCGAGGTCGACGCGATCGGGAACCTATTTGGGCTTTACAATCAACGGTACAAATACGTCCAGTACGACGAGATCGCGCACGGCCTGATTCCCGCGCTGGTGGTTCCGGTCATTGTCTGGTTAGTCCGTCAAGGGCTCGCTCGTTTCGGATACCGGCTTCCGCTCGGTCTCATCGTGTTTTTCTCATTTACTACGGTCTTCACGCTCGCGGGCCTTTATGAGGTGATCGAGCTGTGGGATGACAAATACATGCACCCGGTTCCTGGCTGGAGGATTCATGGCGCCTACGACACGGCCAACGATCTTCAGTGGGACTTTCTGGGCATGGGGCTTGGAGCCATCTGTAGTTTTCTGATCATGCGCCGCTGGAATGCTGATGACCCTTCCAGCCGTCATTGAAGGTGCTCGCCGGCTTCGCGGGGCGCGACGAGGATCGTCTTAAACGATGCGAGTCTTACCTGACCGGGAGCAAAGCCCTTTGGCTTGGACACGAATTTTCGTTCGCAGTAGTTGACTGCAACCTTCGTGTCCTTTCCAGCCTGGCTGAACTTCGCTGCAAGTTCGGCTGCCTCTCGGATCGATACGGGAGGCACAGCTTTGCGTTGAGGGTTACGGAGGACCACATGCGACCCTGGGTAATCAGCAGCGTGAAACCACAGGTCGGATGATTTTGCGATTTTGAGAGTGAGGTTGTCGTTGTCGCGGTCCGTACGCCCAATGAGTATTTCGTAGCCATCGCTAGAGCGATACCTTCGCACTCCCGGTAGACGCTCGCGCTCCTGTTCGCTGCGGGGCTTCTCAACGCGGCGCTTCTGCTTCCCAGGCAATCCGCTGCCACCCTGAAGTCCGTCCAGATCATCCGCGGTGGTTGTCTCGGAAAGACGCCTCAGCATTTCCTGAAGCCTGATGACTGTAGCTTCGACAAGCGGAAGCCGCTGATTGATCGCGCTGATGCCATTGCGAGATCTTCTTGCCAGCTTGAAATAATGATCTGCGGCTATTCGCGCATCGCCCTTGTGCGCGTCAGGAACGCTGATCAACGGCTCACCCTGCGTGAAATAGTCGGTTACCAGAAACTCGTTGCCGGATTTGGCGACCTGGTGAAGATTTGCAAGCAGCAATTCTCCAAAGCGTTGGTGAGTATCGGCACTGCCGCAATGCGCGAGCTCCTGCCTCAGCTTATCTCGAAGTGAGGTTTGCTTCTTGAGCTGTGCCTTCGCCTGGACGGTCAGATCGTGCCGTCGTTCATCGAAAACACGCCGGCACGCGAGTAGGGCGAAGTATCGCTCTGAAGCCACGCTTAAGGTAGGGAACCGGGTTTCGATCCAGCCCTCGAGGTGTTGCAGTTCGACATGAGTGAGAATCATCTCTGCTTGCGGCAGGCCCGGCTCGCGGTCCAGAGAGTCGAGCCCTGCCGTGGAGTACATCCTCGCGTGCGCTGGACGCTCGGTGATGCGGGCGAGTATTTCCCTCAGCGCCGCGACCGGCCCAACCTTGCTGCCAAGGAATTCCAGTTCGCGGATGAAGGTTCGCGTGAATCCTAGTAGGCTCGCCGCAGCGACGGCGATGTTTCCGTCCGATCCTGCAATCAGCCCCAGCCAGGCTTCATTTGGAAGGAGGAAAGGATCAAGTCGATCTGGCGCGGGAGATGCCGGCTGATAAGTTTGACCAACGTCGCGATTTCTCAGGGATGCAACAACTATCTGATTCTCGACGAGGTAGATATCAGCCGATCTGCCAACGAGAGAGATTGCCAGGCGGCTGACGATCGGCTTGCCCGACTCGTCGACGGCCCTGAAATCAAGAAAGATGACACGATCGTCACCAAGCTTTTCGAAGCCAATCAGGCGCGAGGAGCCAAGGCTCTTGCGCAGTCGTGCTGCGAAGGCCGGCAGTGCGGCAGATTTAGATGCAGAGTCGTTGGCGGGTCGATGCCCGAGGTAGAGACCGAGCCTGTCGGGATCAGTGGAAATGATCAGCGCCTGCTCCGGTCCCGACTTGAAGTCAAGCACAAGGTCGGTTCTGCCCGGCTGATATACCTTACCGAGTCGCTGTCCGATCAAATGCGGTGCAGCTTCGTCTACGATTGCTTGTAGCAGAAAGTTGTCCATTGATCACGACATCCCGGAACCGCAGAACCACTCCGGGAACAGTGCGCCCAACGGACTCGCGAGGGCTCAGGCAGGAGCAACGGGTGTTGGCGTCGACTGCGCGACGTGCGTCTGGACTACCGTTGTTTTCGAGAGGATATCCGCAAGTCCGGACTGATTTCCAGTGGCCCAGATGACGACCACGTTCAGCGGTGGCAACAGCAGCGATACGGTGCCACAGATCGACCGAACGAAA
>JBDTUW010000657.1:0-3296 GCA_040007555.1 Acidobacteriota bacterium
CACTGATTCCGATCGAAAGCAGCCACTTTTTTGCTCCGTAGCGGAATCGGTGGCTGGTTTGCCGGAAATGGTGGCCGGTTTGCCCGGAATGGGTGGCCGGTTTAGCGTAATCCTTCCAAATAACTAGCTTAGCGACGCAGGACATTTTTCAGGCAAAGTCTTTCCTACGACGAGGTGTGTCTCTTGCAGAGCAGCGCCTCGAGGTTGGAGGAAGGAGGTGGAAAGGCTTGGCTAACAGGAGGAAGTCTATGCGTAAGATCAAAGAGGTGCTGAGGCTCAAACACGGCCACGGGCTATCGGAAAGGCAGATCGCGCTTAGTTGTGGGGTAAGCAGAAGCGCGGTCGCGGAGTATCTGAGGCGAGCTCAGGCGGCGGGGCTGGGATGGCCACTCCCGGGTGAGATGGATGATGCGGCGATCGAGGCCTTGCTGTTTCAGGACAAGCCGGAACCATCGGAACAACAGAAGCCCGACTTCGCTGCGATGCATCAGGAGCTGCAGAGTAGAAAGGATGTCACGCTGCAGCTTCTGTGGACTGAGTACAAAGAGACCTACCCGCACGGCTATCAGTATTCGCAGTTCTGCGAACTCTACCGAAAGTGGGCAAAGAAGCTGGACCTGGTGCTGCGACAGCCGCATCGAGCCGGCGAGAAGCTCTTTGTCGATTATGCCGGTCAGAAGGTCGGGGTCACTGACCGCCTGACGGGCGAGGTCAGACAGGCCAGTGTTTTTGTCGCCGTGCTCGGAGCGAGCAACTACACCTACGCGGAAGCATCCCTCAGTGAAAACCTCCCCGCCTGGATTGGCGCACACGTCCGAGCCCTCGAATTCATCGGCGGGTGCCCTGAGATAGTTGTCCCGGATAACCTGAAGACCGGCGTCAAGCTCCCGTCACGTTATGAGCCGGATATAAATCCGACTTATCAGGAGATGGCGGAGCATTACGGCCTGGCAGTCATTCCGGCGCGAGTAGCTCGTCCACGGGACAAGGCTAAAGCGGAAAATGGCGTGCTGGTAGTAGAGCGATGGATACTCGCGGCGCTGAGGAGGCGCACTTTCTTCAACCTCGGCGAACTGAATCAAGCAATCGGTGAACTGCTCCTCAAACTCAACAGCCGCCCGTTCCGCAAGATGCGGGGAAGCCGCCGCGAACTCTTTGAGCAAATCGATCACCCGGCTCTCAAACCGCTGCCTGCAGAGCGGTACGAGTTTGCCGAATGGAAATGGACCCGCGTGAGCAACGACTATCACGTCCAGTTGGGAGAACACCACTACAGCGTGCCGAGCAATCTGGTGGGACTCAAGCTCGAGATGCGCTATACCGCGGAGACGGTCGAGGTTTTTCACAAGGGCGTCAGGGTAGCGGCGCACGCTTTGAGCAACGAGCGTCGCGGGGCAACGACCATTGAAGGACATCGTCCCGAATCGCATCGTCGTTATCTCGGATGGGACTACGCGCGCCTCATGAGCTGGGTCGAGAATGCCACGCCATCGATCGCCGCGTTAGCGAGAGAAATGCTCAAGAGTGGAGCACACCGCGAACAGCTGCTGCGGTCGTGTCTTGGGTTGATGCGATTGGGGGAGCGTTACGGGGAAGAACGTCTGGAAGCCGCTTGTGCTCGGGCATTGAAGTTCAATACCTGCTCATACAAGAGCGTGGAGTCGATCCTTAAGACCGGGCTCGACCGTATCGCCGAGTCCAGGTCGCCTCAAGCAGCGATTCCGGTTGTCCACGACAACATTCGCGGAGCCGATTACTTCGAGATGCTGGAGGAGGGCCGCCATGTTAATTAAACCCACACTCGAGCAGTTGCGTTCCATGCGACTCCAGGGGATGGCGGAAGGATTCTCCCGCCAGATGGAAGATCCAAACATGAGCCAACTCAGTTTTGAGGAACGGTTCTCGTTATTGGTCGATCAACAATGGCTGGCCCGCCAGAACCGGGCTCTGGATCGCCGGCTAAAGTTCGCCAGGTTCTCACAGCAGGCGACACTTGAAGACATCGACTTCAAGCATCAGCGCGGACTCGATCGGTCACTAATGAAGAGTCTTTCAAGTTCCGCCTGGGTCACCTCTCATCACAACGTCATCATCACGGGCCCGTGCGGCGTGGGAAAGAGCTTTCTCGCCTGCGCACTGGCTCACAAGGCAGTCCGAGATGGTTTCTCGGCGCTTTACCTGCGGGCCTCACGTCTCTTTGGAGACCTGGCTCTAGCCAGAGCGGATGGCAGCCTCGCGGAGATGCTGCGCAAGATCGCCCGCATTGATGTGTTGCTCCTCGATGACTGGGCGATCCACCCCATGAACGAGACGGAGCGTCGGGACTTCTTTGAGATTTGTGAAGATCGTTACGACCGGCGTTCAACCGTTCTCACCAGTCAGTTCGGCGTTGCTCAGTGGCACAAGCAGATTGGTGATCCGACCCTCGCCGACAGCATTCTCGACCGGCTGGTTCACAACGCCTACCGCGTCGAGCTGAAGGGTGAGTCCCTGCGCAAGTCGAAAGCTCCGAAAGGAGGCTCATGAGACTCAAACAAGCCACAGGCTGGTATGCGGCCGGCGACAGGATGCTTGAGGCGTTGCAGCTACTCTCGGATGGCGCCTTCAAGCTCTTTGCTTACCTCTCATTCACAGCTGACCGGCAAACCGGCAGACTGAGTGTATCCCAGCCTGATCTGGCGAGGGCTTTGGGGAAGTCCCGCAATTCAATCAGCGCATATCTGGAGGAGTTGACTGCGGGCGGCCTCTGTCTGATCAGGCCTGCACCCAATCAGCATCAGGCGGGTGAGATTGAGATCGACGACTCCTTCTGGCCTTACCACAAGGACCTGGTTCCACTCCCGGTAAAGGACAGAGCCATTTCTGAGTCGGCCTTTGTTGAGCAGGTTCGCAGTCTGCTGCTTCAGTCTCCAATCGTCAGCTGCTCGTTTGGAGCAGCTGACCAGAGGATCGCGGCGGACCTGTTTCGTCGCGGCATTCCATTCGAGCAAGTAGAACGGGCTCTCTTGCTCGGTCTCACCAGGAAGTACGTCTCGGCGCTGAACTCAACCGCGTCGGCGGGGATCTACAGCCTGCACTACTTCCTGCCACTGCTCGAGGAAGTTGAGGAGACTGAGGTCACTGGAGACTACTGGGAGTACTTGCACATCCGCTTGCGGAAACTTGAGGCTGCGTGGGTTGATCAGCGGCGGCAATCCCCAACGCTTCCATCGGCGTCAACAGCACATCCCAGGACGTGATCATTAGCAAGGGACGCACTCGCCCAATTCTGAAGTGCCTGCTCAAACTTTGAGCAG
>JBDTUW010000658.1:0-3294 GCA_040007555.1 Acidobacteriota bacterium
GTTGTTTTAAGTGGCGTGTCCATGTGTGTTGTCACTCGCACTGGTAGATCGATGCAGGGCAGCGCTGCGGTGCGGGATATCGCTCGTGTGGTAGTTGGCGCTACTCGTAGCGCCAACGCCGACTCGCGTGCTAAGTCATATAGTAAGAGCATATTGCATTGTTTGGGGCCCGCACACCGCACACGGGCCGGGTTGAACGTCATTTCTCTCCGTCGAAGATAAGGCTTCAGGTGAGCGTCCGTTTCGCTGCCCAATCCATACGGAGTAAAAGTCACTTCCAGGGGCGACATTGAGGGGATATAATTCCACGCGCGACGACAGTGGAACTTGATGGAATACAAGAGGCAACAACATGCCGACAGCAAATGACTACGAGCGCCTGGGAGCTTTTTATCTCGGCCGCGCCTTCGATCTCAGGAGCCAACAGGGAGGGGAACCGCTGGTTCTCTACGACTCAAAGGACCTTCTCACCCATGGCGTCTGCGTGGGGATGACTGGAAGTGGGAAGACGGGTCTTTGTTTGGCGCTGCTTGAGGAGGCGGCGATCGATGGCGTACCGGTCATTGCCATAGATCCAAAAGGGGATCTGGCGAACCTTCTTCTGACGTTTCCGGGTCTCAGCGGGGAGGAGTTTCTCCCTTGGATCAACGAGGATGATGCCAGACGAGAGGGAGTTTCTCCACCCGAATGGGCTTCCTCGCAGGCGGCGCTGTGGCGGAAGGGTCTCGAAAAATGGGGCCAGGACGGCGATCGCATCCGCCGTCTCCGGCAGTCAGCGGAATTTAGAATCTACACGCCGGGGAGCAGCGCGGGCCTGCCCGTCTCTATCCTCAGTTCCTTTGCGGTCCCACCAGCTGCACTTCTCGAGGATGGAGAGATGCTGCGAGAGAGGGTTAGCTCGACCGTCACCAGTCTGCTCGGCCTGGCGGGGATTGCGGTGGATCCCCTTCGAAGCCGAGAGCATATTCTGCTTTCGACAATCATCGGCGAAAGCTGGAAAGAGGGAAGGGACCTCGACCTCGCCTCGATGATTCAGGCCATTCAGCAACCATCTTTCAAGAAGGTGGGTGTTCTCGATCTTGAGTCGTTCTACCCGGGCAAAGATCGATTTGAGCTGGCGATGTCCCTCAATAGTCTGATCGCCGCCCCTGGGTTTGATGCCTGGCTCGAAGGTGAGTCCCTCGATATCGCCGGGCTGCTGCATTCGCCCACTGGAAGGCCGCGAGTCTCGATCATCTCGATCGCTCACCTCAATGACGCGGAGCGCATGTTTGTCGTTTCCCTGGTCCTCAACCAGTTGCTGGGCTGGATGCGCCAGCAGTCAGGCACGACCAGCCTGCGTGCTCTCTTCTACATGGATGAGATTTTTGGCTATTTTCCACCTGTCGCCAATCCTCCCTCAAAACAGCCTCTCCTTACCCTGCTCAAGCAGGCGCGCGCTTTCGGCCTTGGGCTCGTTCTCGCAACGCAGAACCCCGTCGATCTTGATTACAAGGGCCTCTCAAACATCGGCACGTGGTGGATCGGGAGACTGCAGACGGAGAGGGACAAATCGCGAGTGATGGAGGGGCTTGAGGGGGCAGCGGCCAGCCAGGGATCGCGATTTGACAGACGGGCGATGGAGCAGACTCTGGCGGGACTCGGGAATCGCGTCTTTCTGATGAACAACGTTCATGAAGATGCGCCAATCGTCATGGAAACTCGCTGGGTCATGTCCTACCTGCGCGGGCCGCTCACTCGCAGCCAGATCAAACAACTTATGGAAGGAGTTAAGTCGGATTCTGCCGTCGAAGCCACAAAATCTCCAGCTGCCGCCCAAACACCCATGCAATCTCCCTCGATGCCAGCCGCTTCACAGCAGAGGCCGCTGGTGCCAGCCGATATTACTCAGTACTTCGTCCCGCTCCGGTCAAGACCTTCCGCAGGGCAGAAGCTCTTCTATCAACCGATGGTGCTTGGTGCCAGTGAGATTCATTTCGTGGATGCGAAGGTACGCATCGACACTACACAGAAGCTCTCGCTGTTTGCTCAGATAACGGATGAGGCGATCCCTGTCCTTTGGGACCAGGCCATCGAAACAGGTCTTGATCCCTCCGAACTTGAGAGAGAGTCCCCGGAGCAGGCGGAGTACTCCGAGCTTCCGCAGACCGCTGCGCGCGCAAAGAGCTACGTGGCGTGGAGCAAGGACCTTGTCGATTTCATTTTTCGCAACCGCACGATAGACCTGCTCAAGAGCCCTCATCATGGAAGATTCTCGACTCCCGATGAGGGTGAACGGGAGTTTCGTATCCGCCTGCAGCAACTTGTCCGCGAGGAGCGTGATTCGGAGGTGGAGAAGCTGCGGCAGAAGTACGAGCCGAAGATCGCCACGATTGAGGATCGCATCAGGCGCTCCCAGCAGACTCTTGAACGCGAGCAGGCGGAAGCTAGTGGAGCGAAGATGGATACACTGCTCGGAATAGGGCAAACGCTCCTCGGAGGGCTCTTTGGCAGAAAGACCATGAGCGCTGGGAATTTCGGTCGAGCCGCATCGACTGCCCGCAGCGCCAGCAGGGCAGTGCGTCAGTCGAGCGATGTCGGAAGGGCAGCAGAGACGGTTGAGAGCTTAACTCAGCAACATGGAGACCTTGTGGCTCAGTTTGACGAAGAAGTTGAAACGCTAAAGGCGCGGAGCGACCCGGCGCTCGAATCGTTCGATCTGATCCAGATCAAGCCAAAGAAAAAGGACATCAGCATCCGCCTGATCGCCCTCATTTGGGTACCACATTGGCGGGGCACGAGCGGGGAAGTGACTCCCGCATGGGAATAAGGGAAGTCCGCAGCTCGACAACGTGAGAAAACACCTGCGCCATTTTGCCGGATCCCCGAGATTGCATCCTCTTCCGGTCGAGCAATAGCCAGGCGCAAAGGCTTGGCATGATTGCCCCACTCAATGCCAATGTCTTTGATTGGTTAGACCTGTACGACCCTAATCCGTCGATAGAGACTTAAGAGCAGCGCTTTGAGTCTCATCTCCCCTTGAGATGGAATATTCTTTCGTTTGAAGACGAGATTGCTCGTGAATGTTGAGTCTTGGGGCGAGGCTTGGCTGAAAGCTTGGGTTGTCGCCGTTTCGCTGGCGGCGCGAGACGCGAAGGGGCCCTTTCAGAACATCGGCTCAAGCGAGAAGGCAAGTCGGTCTATATCTCGCCTTCAGG
Organism: Acidobacteriota bacterium; assembly: GCA_040007555.1. Lineage (GTDB taxonomy): Bacteria > Acidobacteriota > Blastocatellia > RBC074 > RBC074 > JANNRD01. The sequence continues at coordinate 3,198 of JBDTUW010000658.1, forward strand.
TTCCGCAGATATCGGCTTTCAGGCCGGGGCCGGCATCTTTGCTCTCAGCGATGCGGCCCAGTAATTGATCAGCCTCTCCTTCGTCGTTGCTAATCGC
>JBDTUW010000659.1:0-3292 GCA_040007555.1 Acidobacteriota bacterium
CGTTCGGTTGCGAAGAGGGCCGGGCGCCTGCGGTCCGCACAATGCGTCGCACTGGAATGGACTTGAGAGTTCCGGATGGTACCCAGGCGCTCCGGTTGAGGATGATCTTTCTGACGCGGCATTCATCGGAGACCGCTTCAAAGCTCACGCGCGCTCCTTCGACGCGATATCGATATCGTCCCGCTCCTTCGCAGCCGGCAGGCGGGGCGGTAAGCAATAGTTCGATCTCCGCGCCCGAGATCTTCCAGGTGCCCTTCATTGCGGGCCATCCCTCACCCTCCAACATGAAAGTCCCGTCTGGGTTGAAGCGCGAGGTGAAAGCCCCAAACGACAGCGCATTGGAAGGGATTTGAGCGCTGGGCTGCTGCGCGATAACCGAAGAGTCTGAAGGGCTGATGCTGAAGAAGAGTAGAAGGATCAGCGCAATGGCGAGTGAAATGTTCGCACGGAGATTAAGGTTCATCTTTTCGACCCCATGATTGTGGTAGCGACATCTTCAGTGTGTGACTGTAGGTGACGGGGCCTAGTTTCCGTGAAAACGGCTCCCACAGTAAAGGGGCGCTCACCAGAATCGTGGAATCTTGAGGGAACTGCAGCCCGTTTGGTTCTGCAGTTCCCGTTTATCCTTGAATTACCCCGGGTGGAACAGCTATTGAGCGGCAAAACCGCCGGTGAAGGTGCCATTCGAATTGTTGCCTTCGACTGTGTTGTTTCCTCGGGTCAGCAGGACTCCGCCAATCGCCGCTGACACTCCCGTGGTGTTATTGACGATAGTGGAGTTGGAAACCCGAACGACCGAACTCCCGTTGATACTGATCACGCCAGTGGTGGAGTTCGCGACGTGAGAGTGCTCGACGTTGAACTGAACCCAGCCGCCAAGCGATGCGGAGCTGCGAATTGCTACTCCGGCATTGACGAAGCGCGAGCGGTGAACAGACAGGCTGAGGCCATTGTTACCATTTGTATCCGCATTGATTCCGTTGGTCCTGAGTGCGTCGAAACTGGAGTCCTCAACGACTGCTGTGACGGTCCTCCTGACTCCGACCGGTGCGATGTATATCCCCTGATCGATCTCGCGGAACGTGGTGCGCCTGATATTCAGCGTCCCAGAGCCGTTCATATAGATTCCAAAACGAAAGCGGCTGAAATAGCAATCCTCAACGGTCAGCCGCATGCCACCTGCTCGAATGGCGTCCTGTGTAACGTTCTGACCATCGAGAGTCAGGCCTCGCAGGACGAGCGAGTGGCAAACGCCTTGCTGCGTGCAGAACGCCGGGCCAGCGCCTACCGAAAAGATCGTCCCTAGATTCATCGCGGCGCTAAAGACAGCAACCACGCCAGGAGCGGCTGCGATAGTTACTGATTTGTCGATCTCGACGGAGCTGTCATAGTCGCCGGAATCAGTGATCAGCACCTGTCCGAATATCTGGACCTGCGTCATGGCATAGGTAACTGTCCGGCAGGGGCTGACGACGGTGCAACTTCCCGCGTCGTTGCCGTTCTGGGCCGATACGTAAACCTGTCCTGATTGCGCCAGCGCGCGGCTTGAAGCAAACCCGGCGACCCCTAGTACGGCGGCGCCAAGAGCTAAGGATGAACCAAGACTACGAAACTTCAACATGTGTGCCTCCTTACCCGCTCAATGACGGGCATTCTAAGTTTTCACTGAATATTGATGCGGATAAGGTTTGCCGCGTTGCCATCGACCGTTACCGCGACGTCGTTCTCGCCGCTGCCGATGAGACTCCGTGAGATACGCACATTGATCTGGTCAAGCCCGGCAAAGCCCGGCGCAGCTTCTGCGAAAAGGACTTCGCTGGGGATGCCCCCTATCGTCACAGTGACAGCCCCTGGTGCGCTTCGAAATCTTAGGCCGGTTCCGTAAAGAATTAGAAAGACCTGGTCAGTAGCCGGCCCGAGCTCGATCGGCACTGCGACGAAGCCGTTTAGGGCCGGATCAAAACGCACGACTGGCTCGTAGCTCTGCGTTCCATTCGACCTCACTCGAAGTGCCTGGGCGGCAGCAAAGCCTTGTCCGCTGGAGTTTGCGGAGAAGATGCCTGGTGCGACCCCCGCGATCTCGACGATCCCTCCGGCGACGATCGCCCCACCATTTGTCACCGTCACGATTCCCGGGCCAACGGCTGTCCCGGGAGGCATGAGGTAGTTCACCTGGTTCGGCGAGACGAAGAAGAGTGATGCCACTCGTTCAGCTCCCGTAACATCCCGGACCTGCACTCTGACTCCTGCGAGGTCGGTGGGGAGCGGCACTGTCGAGGCGACCTCAGTCGATGCCGCCAGACCTGATCCGAAGCCTGCGACGATCGATTCCGGCGCAAGCCGGCCGCCGGCGCTAAAGCTCGCCGCTGACACGCTTTCAAAGATCGACGCGCCGCTCTCGTATTCCTCCGTGCTGGTCAATTGGCCTGTGTCGCCGTTGCCGGCGACGACCAGGACTCTGCCGTTGCGAAGCAAAGTCGCGGTATGGCCGCTGCGTCCGACGCTCAGCGCGGCGGTGGGAGTCCAGTTTCCAGTGTCGGGATCATAGACCTCGGCGCTTGTCAGTCTGCTTACGGCATTAGCCGGCGTACCGCTGGCCGCGAGGACCTTGCCATTGGGGAGCACGCTCAAGGTATGCAGCACGCGCGCGCTCGTCATACTCCCTGTCGCACTCCATTGCCCTGTGGCTGGATCGTATAGCTCGGCCTGAGTAAGGAATGGCACGTCGCTGCTAGTGGGCGCTCCACCGCTCACCAGAACCTTGCCGTTGGGCAACAGGGTTGCGGAATGAACCTGCCGCGCGGTGATGAGTTGAAAGGTCAAAGTCCATTCGTTGGTGTTTGGGTCGTAGAGTTCGGCAGTGCGCAGGGTTGATGAGGTGCTGTTCCCGCCGGCAACGAGCACCCTGCCGTCGAGCAGCAAGGTCGCCGTGAATATCAGTCGCAATGAACTCATGTTGCCGGTGAGAGTCCACACATTCGTCGTCGGGTCGTAGACTTCGGCAGTGGGCGAACCGGACCCCGCGATCACCAGCACCCTTCCGTTTGCAAGCAGAGTCGCTCGCGGGCTCGATCGCGCGATATTGAGGTTGCCGGCGGGACTCCACGTGCCGGTGTCGGGGTCAAAGAGTTCCGCGCTTGTCAGGACATTGTTAAAGGGGTCACCGCTCCCGCTGGCGATGAGCACTTTGCCGTTGGCCAGACGCACCGCGACGTGGTTTCCACGTGGTGTACTCGGGCTTCCTGTCGCGGTCCATTGCCCGGTTGCCGGGTCGTAGAGTTCGGCGCTTGCG
>JBDTUW010000660.1:0-3284 GCA_040007555.1 Acidobacteriota bacterium
GGCAACTGGCAACTGGCAACTGACAACTGACAACTGACAACTGACAACTGGCAACCGGCAACTGGCAACTACGTCTTGAGCACGATCTTGCCGAATTGACCGGCATCCTCCATTCGTTGATGCGCTTCGGCCGCCTGGTCGAGGGGGAAGACATGGTCTACCACCGGGCGCAGCGCTTTACTCTCGTAGAGTTCTAACATCGCGAGGAACTCCTCCCGTGTGCCCATCGTCGAACCCAGCACACTCAACTGCTTCCAGAAGATGCGCCGGATTTCGAGCTTCCCTGCTGCCCCGGTCGTTGCGCCGTAGCTCACCAGCCTGCCGCCGAGCCTGAGAATCTCCAGGCACTTGCTGAATGTCTCGCCGCCCACGCTGTCGATCACAACATCGGGTCCCCCACCACTCAAGGCCACAATCTCCTTCCCCCAATCCGGCGAGTGATAGTTGACACCACCTTCGGCTCCCAGTTCTTTAGCCCGAGTCAGCTTATCTTCGCTTCCTGACGTGACGAACACGCGGGCGCCGAGCGCGAGCGAGATTTGCAATGCAAACGCCGCCACACCGCCGCCGATCCCCGTCACCAGAACCGTGTCACGTGCACTCACTCGTGCGCGCGAGACAACCGCCCGGTAAGCCGTCAGCCCTGCAAGCGGAATAGCAGCCGCCTCTTCGAAGGAGAGTCCCGACGGTTTCCTGACCGCATTCGCCGCCGGAATCTTGATCATCTCAGCATAGGTTCCATCGTCGGGCATTCCCAGAATGTGGAACCTGGAACTCTGCGCTCGCTCATCATCACCCCAATCAAAACAGGGATCGATGACCACTTCGTGCCCAACCAGGTCCGCGGAAACCCCGGAACCAACCGCGGCGATCACACCAGCGCCATCCGAGCCCAGAATTGCCGGAAGCTTGATACCGGCGTACAGGCCCTGCCGGATGTAGACATCGCGGTGATTGAGCGCCGCCGCCTTCAGGCGCACAACTACCTCGCCTTCACCGGCGATCGGATCCGGTACCTCTTTGACCATCAATACTGATGCCGCACCCAACTCCTCCAGAACAACTGCCTTCATCGATCCTCCTCGTCACTAATGACAACTGTACGGCGGATCTGTACCGAAGACATCCGCGCGTGATTTCTTTTTTCAGTCAGCGCGCGTCAACGCGGCGCGCAGAGATTCCGGCAGGTCTACCGACTTGCCGTTCTGGACCGCGACGACAGTCATCGATCCTGCGACAGCCAGCTCGGTCATGTCCTCGTCAGCAAAAACCTGATATTCGTAGCGAATCGAGCGCCGACCAAGCTTGCCCACGCTGACCCTCATGAAGAATGGCGCATTCAGTGCAAGTACTTTCTTGAACTCGCACTCGACGTGGACTCTGGGGAAATCGTAGGCTCTGCCGTCTTCCTGAAGGCCATACCCGACTGAGCGCAGGAGTTCGGACTCGCCGTCCTCGAAGTATTCAAACATGCGCGGAAAGTGCAGCCGCCGGGCAGCATCAGCATCCGCCCACCTGATCTTTCCGCGCATCTCCACCGTCTTCATTGACAACTCCTTCTGCGTCCCATCGAGCTCGCGCTACCGTGAGACCTCAGCCACCACTTCGAAGTAGAGTCTGACGCCTGCAAGAAACGCAACGCGCGCGATGCGTTCGTCATTTCCGTGATATCCCCCGCCTAGATTCTGTGGCGATCCGAGGAAGGGAGTAAAGCCGTAACTCTCGATACCGAGATCACGAAAGTAATGACAATCGGTAAACCCGAGTAGCACCGGAAAGCTGATCGTTGCGTCAGGATGCTTTCGTTCAGCCACCGCAGCGATGGCCCTCACCATCTCTGAACTGGTTGATGATGCGTTCGCTTCGAAGGCCAGCAATGTCTCGATCTCGATGCCATCGTCGCGGATCACCCGTTTCAGCTCTCCTATCCAGCGCTCGATCTTCTCACCCGGCACAATCCTGGTGTCGATGTCCGCATGTGCGACTGGGGGAATAACGTTCACTTTGTTGCTGCCTTCCAGCATTGTGATCGAGATCGTGTTGCGCAACAGACCAACCGTTCGCGGATCGGATTCAAGCAGCGCGACGAGGTCTTTGTCTTTGACTGCTTCGCGAATGTTGCTGAACTTCGATCGCAATGGCTCGTTCTCAAAAACGGAACGAGCACGGAACGCCTCTTCGACAACCGGCGTGACCTGAATCGGTGGGGTGTAATTCAACAATCGATCGAGCGCCCGCAGCAGTCTATTGACGGAGGAATCCGCGATCGGAATAGAAGCGTGACCCGACACTCCTTTGGCAATCAGGCGCAGCCAGACAGGCGTTTTTTCTGATGGACCGACCCCGATCGATTTGATGATGCCGCGATCATCGACTACATTGCCGCCACCTTCATTGAGGAGAAACTCGGCTTTGCCAAGCAGCTCGGCATGGCTCCTTGCGAACCAGCCCGCTCCCTCCCTTCCACCTGCCTCCTCATCAGCAGTCGCAAGAAAGATGATATCTCGTTTGAGCGACACGCCCGTTCGCTTGAGCGTGAGAAACGTCAGGAACTGCGCGATCCCAAGAGATTTCATGTCCATCGCGCCCCGACCGAATATGAATCCATCCTTCTCGACGGCGGCAAAGGCATCCACTGACCAGAACTCGCGTGAGTGCGGAACGACATCGGTGTGGTTGAGAAGAACGAGAGGCCGCCGAGTGCCATCGCCGGGGATACGTGCCCAGAGCGTGCCCCGGCCAGGTGATGACTCGAAGACTCGATGCTCGATTCCCTCTGCAGCGCAAATCGAAGCAAAGAACCGCGCCGCTCGTATCTCGTTTCCGGGAGGATTGGTGGTATCGATCCTGAGATAGTTGAGAAAGAGCTCGATTGCCTCGCGATCAATTGCCGGCCAGTTCGGCTCACTCTTTGCCGCGAGCGCTGGTGTTGACGTCTGCGCGAAGGCAACGAGCAGCAGGGGCAGAAGCTTCTTTATTATTCTCATGCGAAGGTCTGATTCTCTCGAGTGGGCGCCGGCGATTCATCGGCCGCAAAGCGAGCTATGATACTGATTCGATCAGAGGGACGCTAGCGCGCTGGTGAGATTTGCGCAGCCGGAGGAAGGCGGAAGCCTGTAGTCGCTTTGCGGTTGTCGCGTGCAACGGTCATTGCGATGCCATATGGGGCCATATGGGGCCAATGGGGATTGACAATTCGGACGGCAGTGACTAGAGTACTCATTCGATTTGTCGCGGGGTGGAGCAGTCCGGTAGCTCGTTGGGCTCATAACCCAAAGGTCGCG
>JBDTUW010000661.1:0-3276 GCA_040007555.1 Acidobacteriota bacterium
TCTTATTTCCGGGTTTACCCAGGGCGATGCCCTTGGGCTGTTAGATAGCTGCCCCGTTCGGGGCGGGCGGGCGCCAGCCGCAAGGGTCTGCGATCTTCGGACAGCTGGCAACTGACAAGTGGCAACTGGCAACTGGCAACCTCAAGGAGGTCACCAACAGTGAGTGCGCTGATCTCGATCGACAGGCTCTGTAAGAACTATGGCGATATCGCCGCGCTCGCGGGCGTCACCTTCACCATCCAGCCATCGGCGTTGACTGCGATCATTGGGCCATCTGGCTGCGGCAAGTCAACGCTGCTTCGCTGTCTCAATGGCCTTGAGTTGCATGACAGCGGGACAGTCCAGATCGCTGAGATTACTCTTGAACGGCAGGGTGAGCGGCCCGCCAGCGATCTCACCAAACGGCTTCGTCAACTCCGCGAGGAAGTCGGAATGGTGTTTCAGAGCTTCAATCTCTTTCCACATCTAACTGTTCTTGAAAATGCGATTCTCGCTCCGATCGCAGTCAAAAAGATCAGCCGGCGGAAGGCGGAGGAGGATGCGCGAGAGCTCCTCGCCAAGGTTGGGCTGGGCGATCGGATCGCTCATTACCCGTCGCAGCTTTCGGGTGGGCAACAACAACGCGCCGCAATCGCCCGCGCATTGGCGATGAAACCGAAGGTCATGCTCTATGACGAACCAACCTCTTCTCTCGATCCGAGCCTTGTTGGGGAGGTGGTCAATATCATGAAAACGCTCGAGGCCGAAGGGATGACGCAGATCGTCGTGACGCACGAGATGCGCTTCGCGCGCGAGGTCGCCAGCAGAATCATCGTCCTTGATCGAGGTGTCATCATCGAAGACGACTCACCCGACGTCATCTTTTCATCTCCACGCGAATTGCGAACCCGCGAGTTTCTCAGGAGTGTTCTCTGATGCAAAGAATCACGCCGGTCATTCTCGTCGCCCTTCTCACGACCCTCTCGTTCGCCCAAACAAAGGACCTCCCCTGGGGTGGTGACTCCGAAGGAGGCGCACCCTACGTCTTCCAGGACCCAAAGAATCCAAAGCAGATCATCGGTTTTGAGGTGGAGATCGCCGATGCCCTCGGTCGCGAGCTAAAGCGAAAGCCGGTCTTTGTCCAGAATCAGTGGGACGCGATCATCCAGGGGCTGCAAAGGGCCAATTACGATATCGCCATGAATGGCATCGAGGTGACCGAGGATCGTAAGGCGCAGATCAATTTCAGCATTCCTTACTATGTAACCACGTTGCAACTCAGCGTCCGGGCAAATGAAAACAGCATCACAAAGCTCGCTGATCTTAAGGGTAAGCTGGTGGGAACCCTCAAGTATTCGCTGGCGCAGCGGGTGCTTGAACGCGAGGGTGGAATCAGGCTTCGCACGTACGATGGCCTGATCAACGCCTATCAGGACCTCGCCTTTGGCCGTACCGATGCGGTGTTTAATGACTACCCCATCGCCGTCTACTACAGTAAACCCAACCCCAAGCTCAAATTTGCTGGTGAGCCGGTGGAGAAGGTGCTCTACGCGATCGCGGTTCGCAAAGAAGATACGAAGTTGCTTGATGAGATCAACACCTCCCTCGTCGCGATCATGAAAACTGGAGAGCTGAAACGCATTTACGAAAAGTGGGGTCTTTGGAACCGTCAAACTGAGGAACTGTTCTCGCAGGTGGCGACACAGCCAAACGCGCTCGAAGATTTCACGCGGACGATGACGGCCGAAAGGTCTCTCAAGGACAGGTTGAAGCAGTATCTCAGCTACCTTCCGATACTCCTGCTTCAGGGCGCGCCCATGACCTTGCTGATATCCATGCTGGGCATGGCGCTTGCCGTTGCATTGGGTCTGGTGATTGCGCTCGCGAATCTATATGGTCCCCGACCCATATCCTGGTTGGCCCGCGGGTTCATCGAAGTCTTTCGCGGAACACCGCTGCTGATCCAGCTCTACCTGATCTTCTATGGTCTGCCGAGTGTTGGCATCAGGCTGACGCCACTGGTCGCAGCAGTGGTCGGCCTCGGGCTCAATTATGCGGCCTATGAAGCCGAGAACTATCGTGCAGGGATTCAGGCGATACCGCGCGGCCAGATGGAGGCAGCATTGTCGTTGGGTCTGACGAGAGGGCAGGCACTCCGTCACGTCGTTGTTCCCCAGGCAATACGTCTCGTCATTCCGCCAGTAACAAACGACTTCATTGCATTGTTCAAGGATTCTTCAATAGTGTCGGTCATTACGATGGTGGAGTTGACGAAGGTATATGGTCAGCTGGCCTCGACCTACTACGACTACATTGGTGTGGGAATATTGACGGCAGCCATATACTTTCTCATGGGTTTACCATTTGTCAGGCTGGCGCGATGGGCTGAAGCGCGTCTCGCCACCGACAAACGGGTTCCAGTAACAGCATAGCCATTTCGCCCTTCAAGCGGGCGCGAAGACAAGTCAAAGGGAGAAGAAATCATGGATCGACGGCAAGTATTGAAGGGTGGGCTCGCTTCGGCGATGGTCGCTTCAACGGCGGAGACGGGACACGCGGCGGCGGTGCAGGGCGGCAATCATTATTATGAGTTGCGCACTTATGAGCTGAGGAATGATCTGAAGCCCGCTCGTCTTCAGGAGTACTTTCAACAACACTACATGCCGTTTCTGAAGCGAGCAGGGGCAGGGCCGATTGGCTGCTTCAATGTGATTTCGGGAAAGCTGAACCCGGCGTTGATCGTGCTTATTGACTACCCCTCACTCGGTGTCATGCAGTCCGTGATTGAGAAGAGTCTCGTGGACAAGGAATTCAGTGCAGCGGCTCGCGCCTTTGAGACTGCAGAGTTGGCCTACGTTCGCTACGAATCGGTTTTGCTCCGGGCCTTTGACAACCACCCGAAGGTGGAGGTGCCAGAGGGCGACGAGAAGCGTCCGGCGCGAGTTTTTGAGCTGAGGACCTACGAGTCACGAAATGCTGCTTCCTTACGCGACAAGATCGCGATGTTCAACCAGGAAGAGATAAAGATCTTCCGAGCGAGTGGCTTTGCTCCGGTGTTTTTTGGGGAGGGTGTTATCGCGCCTCGGATGCCGCACCTGACATATATGGTCGGGTTCGACAACATGGCGGCTCGCGACAAATGCTGGGACGCATTCCGAATCGATCCCGACTGGGCGCGCGTTCGGGTGAAGCCAGGTTGGACAGACGCAGAGGTGGTCTCGAATTCAGAGACATCCTTCCTACGACCGACAAGCTTTTCTCAGATACGGTAACGCGGGCTATCGTTTGATGCCGACA
>JBDTUW010000662.1:0-3273 GCA_040007555.1 Acidobacteriota bacterium
CGTCGGCGCTCATCTCGCAGGCATGGAGACGGAGGTCATCGGCGTCAGTCCCGACGATCCGTCGGCAGGTATCGAAGCCGAAGTCGCAAAGATTGCCCGCGGCGTGACCGAGTTGCTGGAGCTCGATGATGGTGAGATCGGGCAGGTGCCGCGCGTCCTTGACCAGTTCGTTGGGCCGGGTTACGGCCTCGACTCCGCGGAATCGATGGCAGCGATCAAACTCCTGGCTCGCGTCGAGGGTATTCTTCTTGATCCGGTCTACACCGCCAAGGCAATGGTCGCGCTGCTGGCGTGGATCAATGATGGACGGCTGACAGAGCGCGACTCCGTTCTCTTCTGGCATACCGGGGGGCAATTGGCTTTCTTTGGTATGGACGGTACCCAGGTGAGTTGAAGGGCCACTCGCCGCGATTTGGGCCCGAGATGTGCCCCAGATTTGCCGAAGGAATCGCGGGGATGGCCATGGAGTAGTCAATTACATAGCCCCCAGGGTAAAGGGGGCTGAACGAGCCACCATCTCCACAGACATCAACCATGCGCATTCAGAAGCTTATCGCCAGAAATTACGCTACCGATCACACGAATAAGATCCACAGCGACGAAACCGCGCGCACGTATGGCTTCACCGGCGCCCTCGTACCGGGTGTCGCGGTGTATTCCTACATGATCGAGCCAGTGGTTGCGGAGTTTGGTGACGACTGGCTGAGCCGCGGGAGCGCGAGCGTCAAGTTCCTCAAACCGGTCTACGATGGCTCTGAAGTGACTGTCGAGGCTCGAGTGAAAGATGACTCCGTGAGTTTTGATATTCAGGTACTCGATGTCGCCGGGACGCTTTGCGCTGTCGGTGAAGCCAGCCTTCGAGAGCCTGCGTCAACGCTTGCGTCGTGTGACTATCCTATTCTGGCCCTTCCCCTGACGGACGCGCGCAGGGAGCCTTCTGCGGAGGCTGTTCCGCAAGGCGACATTCTCGGATCGCTCGAAGCCGCCTTCGATCCAGAAAGGCTGGGAGCGGACTTTGGTCGGACGGTCCGTCGTCCCGCGCTCCTCCTCGCCCTGGCCAATGATCTGGTTGCCGGCAACGTTGCACTCGGCCCATGGATTCACACGGCGAGCAGCGTCCAGCACTTTGGTCTGCTTGATGAAGGAGAGCCATTCTCCATGCGAGGTCGCATCGAAGAGTCCGGTAAGAAGCGAGGCCACGACTACATCACCATCGACGTTGGACTCTTTGGAGCGAGCGATCGTCCGATCGCAAGGATCCATCACTCGGCGCTCATCCGATTGCGCGAAAGCACCACGTCCGCCACATGAACCAGTCCCGGCCAGAGAAGCGAAACGTGCGTTTGCTGAGCCGCCTTGCAGCATTAGCCTTCGTCGCCATGACAGTCTACTTCGTCCTCCCATCGGTGCTGACGAGCCTTGCGCGACAATTGATGAGAACCGATCCGATAGCGCCGGGAGATGTCATTGTTGCACTTGGGGGAGATGCGCGATGCCATCGGGAGAAGAAGGCCGCGGAACTCTATCAACAAGGCGTTGCCCGGCGGATGATCGTCAGCGGAGTCCCGTCAGCCTGGGGAGTTCATACCGGCGATGCCGCAAAGCGCTATCTCATCAGTTTGGGCATTCCCGCGGACGATATCATTGTTCTCCACGACTCCTGGAATACACGGCGGGAGGCGATCGATGTCGCCGCACTCATGAAATCCAATGGCTGGCACTCTGGGGTGATAGTGACTTCTCCATTCCATTCGCGACGCGCACTCTATACGTTCGAGCGCTACGCACCTGGCTTCACTTTCGTCGCGGCACCGCTCGCTCCCGGGTCGCCCGAATGGCAACCCGAGCGCTGGTGGACCCGGCGGGGAGACATGGGAATTACCGTCCGCGAGACCATTTCCTGGGCAAACACGATTGTCGGGGGCCTGCAGTGAATGATCGAACTCGGCTCAGATGGAAGCGGTTCGGGCTCGGGGTCTCCGCCGGTTTTACCCTCCTCGTCGTCTTCGTCATGAACATCCCGCTGCTCTTCGCACCTGCAAATACAGCTCGATCGGACGTCATTCTTCATCTCGCGAGCGATGCGAGACTGCAAGGTGATGAGTACGTCGCCCGTCTCTACAAGGAGCGTCTGGCTGCGCGTGTGGTTTGTGCCAGCTCTCAAATATCGTGGGACGTCTACCCTTCCGACGCGAGCTGTGCACATCTCATTGAGCTCGGCGTTCCGGCTGAAGCGGTATCTGTGCTGCACCTTCCGATGACAGATTGTGGTGCTGAAGTGGTTCCGATTTTGATCGAGGATCTCCGCGCGCTTGGAGCGAGAAGCGTGTTATTTGTGGTTGATCCCACGGTGACTCGATACGGTGAGTGGAGATCGCGACATCGCTTTGCTGCAGCAGGGATCGAGGCACGAACGACCTTCGCTCCCCAGGACCGCGAAGTCATGCTCGATCGCTGGTGGCGGTCGCACTGGAAGGCACAACGCATCGTTGGCACTCTCATGAACACGACGATCGATCTGTTGTATGCTCCCTGCAGGTAGGACGACTCAGGATGCGCAAGTTCATCATCAAGTCTGACGCGCCCCGGGCGAGCCTCGTCGATTATCGCGAGGAGCTCAACGACGAGCAGCGCGCCGTTGTCTTTGCCGGCCGAGGTCCAACTCTCGTCATCGCCGGCGCCGGATCGGGAAAAACGCGCACGGTAACCTATCGAGTTGCGCGGCTCGTCGAGGCCGGAGTAGCACCGGCGCGAATTCTGTTGGTGACCTTTACCAATCGCGCGGCGCGAGAAATGCTTGCTCGAGTTGAAGCCCTTTTTCCTGCCGACGTTCGGCGCATCTGGGGTGGAACTTTTCACTCGCTGGCTAACCGCATGCTCCGACGCCACGCGGCGAGCCTGGGCTACGAAACAAACTTCAGTATCCTCGACTCTGAGGATGCAAAGGAACTGATCGACGCATGCGTTGACGTCGCCGGGATCGATACGACTGCGCGCCGCTTCCCGAAAGGCGAGGTTCTGCGGGAGATGTTCAGCCTTGCGACTGACACCGAGACACCACTCCTCGAGATCATCATCTCCCGATTTCCTTATTTCGAACCGCTAACGCAACAAATCGCCAGGGTTGGCCGCCTTTATCAGGATCGAAAGCGCGAGCGTAACGGGATGGATTACGACGATCTACTCGTCAACTGGAAGCGACTGCTGATCGAGAAACCCGAGATCGGCGCCATTTATCAGGATCAGTTTGAGCATATCCTCGTCGACGAGTAC
>JBDTUW010000663.1:0-3273 GCA_040007555.1 Acidobacteriota bacterium
ATCACGGTTCGTGCCTCGGAATACTCCTCAATGTCTTGTGATAGAGGTGTTATGAAAACCAATAAGGCGGTTCGCAGCAGCATTGATGAATATATCGCGGGCTTCGGAACTGATGTCCAGGAGATTCTGCAGAAGATAAGGATCACGATCAGGAAAGCGGCCCCAGCCGCGGAAGAGACAATCAGCTATCAGATACCGACCTTTATGCTAAATGGCCGGCACCTGGTTTACTTTGCGGCCTTCAAGAAGCATATCGGGTTCTATCCTGCTCCAACAGGAATTGCGGAGTTCAAAGAGGAGGTGTCGAATTACGAGTCAGGTAAGGGCACGCTGAAGTTCCCGTTGGATAAGCCCATCCCGTTTGCCTTGATCACGAAAATTGTGAAGTTTAGAGTCAAGGAAAGCTCAGCGAAAGTGGAGGCAAACGGGAAGAAGAAACGGAAAACAGGTACTCTCAAGCGCGGGTCAGGGCCACGTTAGGCGTGGAGATAGGTGCTCGCAGCGAGAATGATTGGCCCATCTTTCAGGGCAAAGGAGAAACCATGTCGTGTATTCGCCCCACAAAGTTCGCTCACGTCGTCTACCGCACACGCCGATTCGAGCAGATGTTGACTTGGTATGAGACTGTGTTCGACGCGAGAGTCCAGTACCAGAACCCGGGACTGGCCTTTCTGACCTACGATGACGAGCACCATCGATTTGCATTCGCCAACATGTCGCTTTTCCAGCCGGACGGCACCGAAACGGATCGCAACGGCGTGATTGGTGTCGACCACGTAGCGTACACCTATGCGTCGTTGAACGATCTGCTCGAGAATTATGCGCAACTCAGGGAGAAGGGAATCCGCCCCTATTGGTGCGTCCATCACGGGATCACGGTGTCGATGTACTACGCCGATCCAGATGGTAATCAGATGGAATTCCAGGTCGACAGCTTCCCATCGAGTGAAGAGGCCAACGCTTTCATCAACGAGCACTTTAGCACCAACCCGCTGGGAGTTGAGTATGACCCCGACGAGTGGCTGGCCAGGGTTCGCGCGGGAACGCCTGTCTCAGACTTTCTGGTGCGGCTCGTTCACGAGCCAGTGTCCCCACTGCGAGGCGCGATCGCAAATTAGTTTGCCGCATGTCAGTGCCGGAGGACTATGGTCTCAGAAACAATCACCATCGCGCGCGCAGAGCTGACGTCCGACGTGGGCAGGGCCCTTATCGATTCCCTGAACGCCGAGCTGAGTCGCATGTATCCCGAACCGGGAGCAAATCACTTTGGTCTGAAGCCTGAGGACGTAGCTCCCGGGCGTGGCGCCTTCCTGATTGTCCGTCAGAACCGAACGCCGGCCGGCTGCGGAGCGTTGCGGCTCCTCTATGCCGAGACGGCAGAACTGAAGCGAATGTATGTTTCCCCGAATGTGCGTGGACAGGGTCTGGGGCGGCGGCTCGTGGCCGCCCTCGAGTCGGAGGCACGAGCACTGGGAGTTCGTCGGCTCGTGCTCGAGACCGGCGTCCGACAGAAAGCCGCCCTCGCGCTCTATGAAGCAACGGGTTTCCACTCGATCCCGCTCTACGGGGAATAGCCCTTTCGCCGGAAACGAGCATCTGCCTCGGCAAGGAACTCGCGGTTGACGATGTGTCAATCCAAACGTGAATGCTCTATTAAATGGGCATTGAACGCGCAGGTGTGAGGCGAAGGAATGAGAACGTATTACGCCGTTATTCGCCGTCCAGGTGCGCGCTGGGACGCGGAGAAGACGGTTCGCGAGCAGCCATTCCGGGACGAACACGCCCTTCTTTGGATTCGCTCTTTGAAAGCGAATGTGATTATGCTCGCAGGGCAGATGGCACCGGTTCACTACTCATCGTCACGGCTGATATCGCCGACGAATCCCTCGCTAAACATAGCTCGCTGGAGCTCGCAGCCCGCAGAGTTAGATCCGGAGTGCCACTGTCGTCTATCTCCAACATGAGCAACCTATCAAATACCATTGGCTCCGGGCTGATTCATTACTACGAGGACTTTTGCGCGCGCGTTCACCGGCTTGCCGACCAACTGACGGAAGAGCAGTTCTGGACGAGACCTTATCCG
Organism: Acidobacteriota bacterium; assembly: GCA_040007555.1. Taxonomy (GTDB): domain Bacteria; phylum Acidobacteriota; class Blastocatellia; order RBC074; family RBC074; genus JANNRD01. The sequence goes on from JBDTUW010000663.1 coordinate 2,084, forward strand.
TTCGGAAACAGCGTTGGGAATCTCATACTTCATCTGAGCGGCAACCTGAACTATTACATCGGCGCTCAGATCGCGGGAACCGGATATATCCGGGACCGCGATCTTGAGTTCAGGGCCTTTCGAATTGGCCAGAGATCGCTTGTCCTTAAGAGCCTCGACGATGCGATCGAAATGGTGATCGCCACGCTCCAGACCCAGACCGACGACGACTGGAACCGGGAGTACTCCGCAATAGGTGTCGATGATGTGAAGAATCGCTTTAGCATCTACCTGCGTTGCGCCGTGCACTTTCATCATCACATCGGGCAAATGATCTACGTTACGAAGGCCTTGACGGACGCGGGTCTAACTCCCACGAGCGACCCGAAGAAATGAGATGCAGGTGGGCCATCTCGACCTCTTTGCAATGTTTGCTGGATATTTCAAGGCTGCTTGCGCACGAGCGGAGTTGCCGAAGGATCGAAATGATCGGCAATGGGACCATAGAACAGTCCGAGGGGATTGTAGCAACATCTCTTTTTAGTCGTTAAGGAGGTCTCTTATCTGCGCAGGTCGGTATTCAGACAACCAGGACGTCCCCAAAAAAGAAGCAGTGTCAATGAGCTAGTGTGTAGACCTCGATGAGCCTGTGTCTCTATTCCACTTCAGTGATGCTCTCCACCAGGATCTTGCCGCCGTGCCTTATTCCTTCGACGGTCACTCTGATGTGATCCTTCTTCGGTGCCCATTCAAGTATTGCCTTCGCCAACTCGTTACCCTTGCTGTCGAATGGATACCATATGCCGTCGGCATAAACGCCATAACCGGCTTTCATGCATTGCTCCATTAGCGAACATTCCTTGGTGTGTTCAGCCGCCGCTTTCAGAGCCGACTCAGGGTGGCGTTTGGCCTGGTCCTCGAAGCAGACCAGGTCGACTACGTAGCCGGTGATCTTCACTGGTTCGTGATCCCGGGTAACTGAGGCAAGGGCGATGAGTACGGCGGTAAACACGGTCATCAGAATTGGGCTTTCTTTCATGTTGGGTCACCTCGAGAAAGTTGCTGCAACTGTCCCAATGTGGCAATTACAGGGCCAGCCTTGAAAGAAATGATTAAGTCACTAGGAAGAGGTCAGATACGCGTTTGTGCGAGATGGAAAAGCAGCGACTGATGGGATTCGCGGTCACGAAGTCGGGTGGCAATGGAAGCAA
>JBDTUW010000664.1:0-3273 GCA_040007555.1 Acidobacteriota bacterium
AGATAAGCTGTGCTAATATTTGATCGCAGATGCATCTTGAGACCTTGAAGACATTTTGCGATCTGGTTGAAAGCGGGAGCTTCTCGAAGGCGGCAGCGCTGAACTTTATCTCTCAGTCTGCCGTCAGCCAGCAGGTAAACGCGCTGGAGCGTCGATACGGGCAGAAGCTGATCGAACGCGGGCACCGCCGATCGGTCATTTTGACGGAGGCGGGGAAGCTCTTTTACTCTGGCTGCAAGGAAATGCTCGCGCGGTTTGGTGCGGTCGAAATCGCCCTGCATTCCCGGGCGCAGGCCATTGTCGGCACAATTCGAGTAGCGACGGTTTACAGCGTTGGACTTCACGAACTCCCACCTTATATCAAGCGGTTTATCAAGGCGCACCCGCAGGCGAACGTCAAGCTCGAGTACAGCCGCACAAATCGGATCTACGAAGCGTGCCTCAACGATACGATCGATTTTGGTATCGTCGCCTACCCGGCGAAGCTGCCCAATCTCGAGGTTGTTCCATTTCGGGATGACAGACTGGTGCTTGTCAGAAGCCCGCAACAGGGAAGCGCACGGGAAAGCACGGTGAGTATTGAGACTCTGCAGGGGGCCGCGTTTGTTGGCTTCGAGAAGGACATTCCGACGCGGAAGGCCATTGACCGACTCCTCCGCCGTTATCGGGTGTGCGTCAATTACGTCATGGAGTTTGACAACATCGAAACGATCAAGCGGTCGGTCGAGGTGGGCATTGGCATGTCGATTCTGCCCGAGACAGCAGTCGCTCACGAGGCAAAAGGGAAACTACTGCGTGTCTCGACCTTTATAGAAGGAGACTTTCGACGGCCCATCGGATTCATTTACCGTAAGGGGAAGGTTCTCAACCCGGCAGCGAGTGAATTGCTCGCGTTCCTTGCGTCAGAGTCTCTCAGCTAGCGCCGAACTCCGTGATGACTTGCTATCCGGGGCATCTGCAGACAAAAAGAATGGGGTCTGCCGAAGCAGACCCCATTTTTGTAGTCGACCTTCCTGTTGAGCTGTTAGCAGCTGGGCGGGAAGACCGGAATAGTGTAGACCCCCCCGGCTGAGAGCGTCAACTTATGAAGCGTGTGAGCTCCATTGAAACCAGGTCCAGTGGTGTTTGAGTTGAAGGCCGCACCAATCAACGCAACGTCTGCGCCGGGGTTCCAGATCTTCATCCATCCACTCTGTGCCGTGGGTATCTTGAGTTCGAATCTAGGCACCGTCTTCGGGAAGTCATCCCCGAGGACCGCGCGAAGTTGGCAGCTAGCGGTCGTATTGAAGCTGGCCGGTTCTTCCTGGTCATCGAAGAGAACTCCGAAGAGGCCTCCGATCGAACTCGCAGTCGTGATCAGAGTGCCGCCCACTCTGTCGATAATGAGCCAAGTCCGATTCCCATCGGCCCGGCTCAGAATATTGTCCAGCGCCAGCACTCGAGGGGCTGGCTCGTAAAGGACACCATTGAACGGTATGGTCGCCGTCACTGAGTTCGCGTCACACCCAGGAACCGATCCATCAAACAATGCGGAAATAGCTTCCGCACCCAGGCTGCCAAAGAATGGCACCCCTGCGATGGCGGTCTTGAGGTACTCGTCCCCAATCAGGAAGTTGTGCGACACCGGACATCCGAGAAGATCGGTTGCAACGGCAACCAGGTAGCCGGTTGTTCCCGGATCCAACTCGGACATCAGGAAGGTGATCGTCTGGTTCTCCGTCAGGCAGACGAACTTGTCATAGACCGAGCACGTGGAACCTTCGACGAAGAACAAGTGAACGTTCGCCGGGCTGGTGGTGCTCGTGTTGGTCATGCTGATACGAGTATTGTTCGTATTCGCCTCAGCCGCACTCGAGGTATAGATCGGATAGATCAGGACTGACCCTGGTGCCTGATCGCTGATCCCCTTGTTGTACGGAAAAATGGGGCCCGGTCCAAGCGTTCCGCAGCCGGCTCCAACGCATCCCGGAACCGCAACGCAATTGGCCGTTGCGCAAGCCTGATCGCTGACACTCGTGTCGTTGGTGCCATCGCCATTCGAGTCGTAGTTGACTCGCGTGGTGACGCAGAAACGAGTTCCGCTCGTGACCGTGTTCTTGACCTTCACCTGGAACGAAATCGAAACGGACTGTCCATTAAGAAGCGTTCCATTCCACTCAACGCGGTTTGAGATGGTGGCGCACGAACCAGACGACGCAACGCAGGAATTGTCGATCAGCTCAAGCGTCGCGGGAATGGTTGAAATGAATTCCGGACCAGGATTATCCAACTGTGTTCCCGGGCCGTTGTTGGCGACACCGTTCTGCACAGTCAGGAACTTCCCGGCACCGATACAAGTGTCGTTGGAAATCAAACGCGAATTAAGGCTCTCGGTGACGCCTCTCGAAACCAGGACCGTGTAGGTCGAGGTGTTGTTTCCAGGAGTCGGATCGAGTGCCCCGCTCGGCGAGGTGATCGTGGCCGTGTTTGCAATCGAAGCCGGCGCCGAAGCCGCAACGGTCGCAGTCAGGATAAAGGTTGCGCTGCCATTGACCAGCAGGTTGACCGTGGTGTTGATGCTACCACTGCCGTTTGCCGGAACTGGGCATGCTGATCCTGCCGTTGCCGTGCAAGTCCAGGTTGCATTGATCAGCGACGCGGGCAGGGTATCGACAACCTTTGCTCCGACGACCGCGTTCGGGCCGCTGTTGGTGGCGACGATTGAGTAGCTAAAGGTCTGACCGGGTGTGACTGACGTCGAGGCGCTCGTTTTGAGAATCGCCAGGTCAGTCGCACAGGCAAACGGAATTGAAACGATTGGCGCACCGCCGACGCCGGGTGCACCGCGGGTCGCGCCGTTGACCGGGAACTCGGTGATGAAGTTCGCAAGGCTGACGCCGTGCGAGCCGCCCGTCACGTCACTCACAACTGCGCCACCGGAGACTGCGGTAAAGCCGCCACCGCCACCGCCACCGGGCCCGTGAATTTCACTGCCAAAGCGTCCAATCGGCTTTCCGTGAGTTCCGCCATTGCCACCGCGGGCTTCAAGCGAGACGCCTGAAACTGCGTTTGCAACGACCACCAGGGAGCCACCGCCACCGCCGCCGCCCGCTCCATCGCGATGCTCGTCGATGCTGTCGCCGCCGTTGGTCGCGTTGGCGCGAATCTGGCCCGTGCCGTTTACAATGTTGCCAAGCAGGAATGCGATACCGCCGCCGGTGCCGCCTGCCCCGCCGTCACCGTTATTCTGTTGTGCCGCGCCGCCGCCGCCGCCAGCGAAAATTCTGCCAGCTG
>JBDTUW010000665.1:0-3254 GCA_040007555.1 Acidobacteriota bacterium
AGTAGCCTGAGCCCGCTGCGACCCCTCTTCTTGAGTGGCTTGTATTGTTCGCGCCGGTACGTGCCCAACGCGGATGCCTATGGTGGCAATAAGGACGGCCGCAAGCCTCAGCGCGGCGGCAACTCGTGCCCCCCGCGGCGTCCGCGGTTGACGAAATGACATGCTACTCCTCCATTCATCCGATAATGCTGGAAACAGCTCTATGGCGGTCCGGGCGTACAACTGCCCCCGGCTTGAGGACACCTCCGGCCCGCAATAACATTTTGGATAAATGGAAACTAGACTCTGAGAATTGAGTAGGTCTGCGGTGGGGGAGGGGAACTGTCCGGAATGGCCGACCGCTGGCCCTTACCAAGATGGTTAAGCGACACCACGGGCGCGTGGGTGAGAGCGGCGGCGGGCGAGTCGACGCCTCGAGAGGCATTTGCGACTGCGTTCTTGCCCGACTTGATCAATTCCACTGCATAGGCGTGGGACTGGCAATCAGAAGAATGGTCCTTCCGGGGCTGCGGCGACGGCAGATGCTGGGATGGAGATTCCGACGACTGCTGGTGGCAATGGCCAGATGGGCTGTTGTGTCTCTGATCCTCGTGCGATGCAACGCCCCGGCCACCCTGGACCACGCAACTAATGTCACAAACCTGCGCACATACGGCACCCGCGCCCATGACGAGCACCAGCGGAACGGCCAGAATATGCTTCAAGGTCCTCATTCTACGATTAATAGTAACAGCCCACACCGAAGCGGCGCAACCGCCTGATTGGATTCCGCCCGATTGGATTCCGTCCGTCCGGCGCCCCAAGAGTGGGTGTTCGCTTCTCAACCGCTGGCTGGCCACATTTCGGGCTCATCGCCGGGATCGCGGGCCGACGACGCTGCCGTGGCCGTACCGTACTTCAGATAAAGTGCGGGTATGACGATCATATTCAGAAATGTCGAAGTTACGATGCCGCCCAGGATGACAACCGCCATCGGCTGTTGAATCTCCCGGCCCGGCTCGCCCACGCTTAGTGCCAGCGGAATCAGCCCGACGCCGGTGACCAGGGCCGTCATGAGGATCGGACTCAGCCGTTCCATCGAGCCCTGCACGATGGCTTCGCGGAACCCGATGCCTTCTTTGTGCATCAAGTGCTGGTAATGGCTGACGAGCATGATCCCGTTGCGCGTCGCGATGCCGAAAAGCGTGATGAAACCGACCAGCGAGGCAATCGAGAGTGTCCCGCCTGAGAGAAAAACCATGACCACTCCCCCGATCAATGCCAATGGCAAGTTTGCCATCACGAGCAGCGCGGAACGCACTTGTTTGAGTGCAATGTACAGCAATAAAAAGATGCCGCCGACAGCAAGGATGGAAAGCAGCGTGATTTGGCGAGAGGCTTTTTCCTGCGCTTCAAATTGCCCCCCGTATTGCACGAAGTAGCCCTGAGGCAGCGTAACCTTACTAGTGATCGCGGTGCGTACTTCGGCGATGACGTTGCCCAGATCGCGCCCCGCGACATTGGCTTGAATGATGATGCGTCGCTGCACGTTTTCGCGGTTGATCGTGTTCGGGCCCTGGTCGGTGCGGACTTCGGCGACCTGACCGATGGGAACTTTGGCGCCTGTCGGTGTGTCAATCAGCGTGCGGCTGATGGAGTCGACGGACTGCCGCGCCGAATCATTGAAACGGACGAACACGTCGTAAGTCCGCTGATCTTCCAGCACCTGAGAAACGGCCTCGCCGTTAAAGGCGATCTCGACCGCTTTGGTCAGATCGTCCGCCCGTAAGCCAACCGCCGACGCCGCCCGGCGGTTCAGGTTGACCTGCACCTGAGGAACCCCGACCTGCGGTTCGACCAGCAAATCAACGATGCCCGGCACAGTCTCCATTGCACCGCGAATTTCGTTCGCTCTTGTGCGAAGCGTAGCCAGGTCAGGTCCAAACAGCTTGATCGCGATCTGCGCGCGCGTGCCCGAGAGCAGATGGTCAATACGGTGCGAGATCGGCTGCCCTACTTCCGCTTCGACGCCGGGAATCTGAGCCAGCTTCTGTCGAACTTCTTCCATGACTGCGGAATGCTTGCGGTCGCCTTCTTTGGTGACAACTTCGATCTCGCTGGTATTAACGCCCGCCGCGTGTTCGTCAAGTTCAGCCCGCCCGGTGCGCCTCGTCGTCGAGACTACTTCCGGGACTTCGTGCATGACCTTTTCCAGGATGTTGCCGATGCGGTTCGATTCGCGAAGCGATGTGCCGGGGGGCAGACTGGCATTGATATTCAACGTGCCTTCGTTGAACGGTGGCAGGAATTCGCGGCCCATCAGCGGGAATAACACTAGCGCGACGGCCAGCATCACCGCCGATACGCCAATGATTTTGCGCGGGTGGCGCAGCGTCCACTCCAATACCCACGCGTAATGCTGCTTGAGCCACATCACCAACCGGGAGTCTTTTTCATCGCGCAGCACATCGGCACCACGCAACAGGAAATAGCAAAGCACCGGCGTCACCGTCAGCGCGACGACGAGGGAGGCCGTGACTGAGATGATGTAAGCGAACGCGAGTGGCGCGAACATTCGCCCTTCAAAGCCGCTTAAGGAAAAGAGCGGCAGAAAGACCAGCACGATGATCAGCGTCGCGAAGACGATTGAATTCCGTATCTCACTCGACGCTTTAAAGATGACACCGGTGATGGGTTCAGGAGTTGGGAGTTGGGCATTCTGCTTCAACCGCCGAAAGACATTCTCGACATCCACGATGGCGTCATCCACCAGTTCGCCGATGGCGATGGCCAGCCCGCCGAGCGTCATAGTGTTGATGCTGATTCCGAAATAGCTCATCGCCAGAATTGCCGTGATGAGCGAGAGCGGAATTGCCGTCAAGCTGATGAAAGTCGTGCGGAAATTCCACAGGAAAAGGAATAGCACGACAGTCACCAGAATGCCGCCCTCGATCAGCGCGCGGTTGACGTTGCCGATCGCGCGCTTGATGAAATCGGCCTGCTGAAAAGCCGTGTCAATCGACACGTCGGGCGGCAGCGAGGCCTTCAACGTCGCCAGGATTGTCTCAATCTGTCTGGTGACTTCGAGGGTGCTGGCGTTCGGCTGCTTCTGGATAGTTGCGACGACCGCCGGTTTCATATTGAAACTGGCATCGCCGCGTTTGAGGGTCGCGGCGGCTTTCACTTCGGCTACGTTCCTGACGAGGATTGGCGCGCCGTTTCGCACGGCGATGACTGAGTTCTCCAGATCGTCGGTGGAAGAAACTCGGGCGCGT
>JBDTUW010000666.1:0-3233 GCA_040007555.1 Acidobacteriota bacterium
CGGCGCCTTCCTCCTGCGGCGTCCGCGGCACTTTGCATAGACAACCGCTGCTCGGTAGGATCCGTCATATAAACAAGTCATTTCGAGCCAGTCTCATCTCAGCCTGGGGGGCTCCGGGCAACGCGACAGGGAATCGAGCCGGGCCAGAACCTTTTCCACGTCGAGGAATGCAAGGTGCGCCGAGGAATCGTGGACTCCGAAGCTCACAACGAAGCGATCGCCCTCTCGTGCGAGTCCTGCCGCAAACTCAATCCCCTTGTTCAGCAGGTAGAATGGCTCGGTGAGCCCGCTCACCCGAAACTCGGAGTCGAACCGGACGAACCTGTGCAGGTAGATCCGACGCGGCATCCAGGCCACCTCGTGAATCAGGCAGATCCATCCATCGAGAAATGGCAACAGTTGTGAGCCGCCTCGGGCATCGATCAGGCCGGAGGGTGACTGATGGCGCCGCGTCTCGGTGGTCCTTCCGTCGCGGCGCTCTATGACGACAGTGGGATGAACGTGATAGAGCCACGTTGGCACTGAGACATCTGCGCTGACGACCGGCATCCAGTTCTTCTGGTGCTTGTCATGCTCGTAGTCTCTCATCACATCAAGGCTCGTCACCCGCCAGTGTGCGTCGAGAGTGAGGAGTGCCTGCTCGCATCGGCCATCTCCTCCCTCGACGTCGCGTACGACAGCTGAACAGTGCCAGGTATTCCCGCAACGGAAGAGCCGGCAGTCTTCGAAGCCCTCGACAGGATAGTTAGTCTTCGCCTCTCCAGTCACATCCTCCATCGGCCAGGCCTCGATGCTGCGCCAGGCCTTGTCGAAACGCACGACGTAGTTGCGTGTCTTGATGATTCCGGTGCCGTCAATTGTCGGGTAGTAGCCATGTTCGCTGACCTCGTAGTTCACGGTGCGCACGATGCCGATCCGGTCACCATCGATCATGCAAATCGAGGGGTTCATCGCCGCGTATCCATTGGAAGGCTTCCAGTCGATTTCCTCGACGGTAGCGCCGAATAACTGTTCCGCCGATCGTGCGTAGTGTGTGAAGTTTCTGAGGGCGAGCGAACGCACGGATCCATTGTGGTGGAGGGTCAGGTTTGCGCACGCCCGGTAGCCGCGGTCGCGACGCGCCGGGCCCTGTGAATAGAAGCCAGCGATTGAAATCTCCTCCTCGACGCCAGGATCGTATGCCTCGGGCTCGACGAAGAGACTGTCGCTTGTGCTCGGAATGTTCAGGCCCAACTCAGCGACCTCCATTGCAGCCTCGTTGAGCCCACGCTGTCGGTAGTAGCGGGCGAGCCTGTAGAGAGGCTCGGCACGGCTCGGGCGGTACTTGTATGCCACCCAGCAACCGACGATGAACGCCACATCGTTCTTCGCGGCGAGATGCGCCTGGGCACGACCGTAGTAGGCCGCCCAGACCTCCTCCTCCCAGCCACCCGCGGCGATGCGTTTCCCGTACCACTCTATCGCCTTATCAAACAACCCGGCATCTCTGTAGCTCTGCGCCAGGTAGAACATGTAGCGAGCGTTATGAGGCTCGTCCTTGAGCCCTTGGTCGAGGAACCGGATATCGCGGGGCGTCTTGTTGTCTTTGCTTCCTCCGTCCCCTTGATCGTCAACCCAGAGGCTGTCCAGCCGAGTAGGAGCACCGCCAGGCTGGCTTAAATACTCGTGCGTCACGCCGATGTACGTCGACCCTGCGTCACGCCGCACGAGCCGCGTGTTGTAGTAGCACAGACCGTAGCCGACCTGCCGGATTTGGTAGGCATGTGCCGAGAGCGCCGCTTTGTTGAGCGTTCCAGAAAGGTTCATATCCGCGTCGATCATGAGCAGGTAGTCGAAGCATAGATCGGAATTGACCGCAGCGTGCAGGGCCAGGTTGCGCGCCTGCGCGAAGTTCTCGAACGGAGAGCGAACTAGACGACCCGGGATGTTCCTCTTGGCGAAGAATGCGGCGATCCTGGCTGGCGTGTCGTCGGTCGAGCCGGTGTCACAGATTACCCAACAGTCGATGAAAGGCAGTGCAAGCTGGAGGCATCGCTCGATGATCTTCGATTCGTTTTTCACGATCATATTTAGACAGAGGCTCTGATATCGGGGCACATCGATGAGTGAATCGTCGTGGCCCTGCGCTTCGTACCAGTCGATGTGGTGGCCCTGCGATTCCATGAACGCCCAGAGATTGACCTCCCAGGTGAGCCGCCCGCCTCTAAGGGCGTTCTCGAAAGCGAGTTTGTACGCGGCATGAAGATCTCTGATGGATTGCGCGTCTCCCAAGAGGAAACCGCCAGCGAAGCGCCAGCAGATGCCCGACCAGATCTGGTCGTCTTCCTGATCCAGCTTCGGCCAGAACCCTGGGGCAAGAAGACAACGCGTGGGAGGGTTGAGTGCGGCCAGCTTGGAGATGAATACGGCGCGGTCCCTGACACGACCGAGGATGCCGGCGTCGATCCACGCCAGATGAGAGGTGTGAAGGTCGTGGTCGCTGGCCATCGAAAGGAAATCGAGCTTCGCGTTGGTGAGCAGCAGGTATGAACGCGTATCCTTTTCGAGATTCCTGACGGCGGGCAGTGCTGCAACCGGGTATGCCTCGGCGCGGCCGAAGGTCCAGGACTCGGAAAGCGAGATCGGCACGGCGACGACGTTCGTCCGGTGAGGGATAGGAATAGCTGGATCGTGGAACACGATGAACGGAAGTCCGGAAGCAAGCAACTCGTCGAGGTCGGCGAGGTGACGCTCCAGTGAACGGTCATCAATGCGAAAGATACCGGTGACAAAAGTTGTGCTCATAGCGGGGAAGACATGCAGATTGTCAGGTCTTGATGATTCCTTCAAGTGAAGTTTGATTCTAAATGTTTCGATTATACGAGGAGACTGCCCCACATCCGTGAGTGACAGATTGGCTGGTTATCACGTGTCAATCCAGTGACAATCCAACCATTAGCTTCGTCGCCCCCCCGAACAAAGGGCCAGTTAGGTTTTATTGTGGGCTCACTTCAGTTCCTGCGGGTTCAGTGGTGACCGGGAACTCACAGATTGCGGATGTATGTTTTGTTCCCAAGGAGATTGGCACCTGTCCGATCACATGACGGGAGTGCAAATTGCACTCGAGAGCCTGATGGCTCTCGATCAAGGGAATGTAGAGTTCACAGGTCGGGCAGGCAGTGGAGGGTGTGGCCCTTGGTCGCCTTCCTGATGAACGTACCTATAAACGTCCTTTGTGTTGCCTAACACCGCGC
>JBDTUW010000667.1:0-3224 GCA_040007555.1 Acidobacteriota bacterium
CCGGGAGTAACCAAATCGAGTTGGTAACCAATGAGTTGGTAACCAAACGAATTTGGTCGAATTTGGTCGAATTGCCAAATGGGCCAAATAGGCCAAACAGGTTAAGAGGACTGAGATATGCATGATCCCATTTCAGATATGTTGACGCGCGTGCGTAATGCGATCCAGGCGCGGCATACAAAGGTCGATATTCCGGCATCGCGCCTGAAGATCGAGATTGCGCGAATCCTCAAGGAAGAGGGTTACGTCACCAACTACAGTCTCAAGACCACGGAGAGCAGCAACGCGCGAACATTGCGCATCTTTCTCCGCTATGGTCCAAAAGGCGAGAGTGTGATTTCGCACATCGAGCGCGTCTCGAAGCCGAGCCGTCGCGTCTATGTGCCCAACGATGAGATTGCCCGCGTTCTTGGCGGTCTTGGAATCAATATTCTGAGCACCTCCCAGGGCGTCATGACCGGCAAACAGGCACGTCGCACGAAGATCGGCGGCGAGGTCCTGTGCAGCGTTTACTAAGCACCAGACAAGCGTCATCTGAAGATATTGCCTGGTCTTTCGCACTGAAGAGAGAGCTATGTCACGAGTAGGGAAAAAGCTGATTGAAGTGCCAAAGGACGTGACCATCAAGATCACGGACTCGGAAGTGGAAGTGCAGGGGCCGAAGGGAAAGCTGACGACCCCGATCCCAGCCGGGATCAGCTTCAAGCTTGAAGATGGAAAGCTGACTGCGGAACGCTCGAGCGATCAGGATGCGGCTTTGCATGGTCTTGCACGCGCGCTCGTCTCGAATGCCGTGACGGGCGTCACCAAGGGCTTCACTCAGGAGATGGATATCGTCGGAGTGGGGTACAAGGCTGAATTGCGCGGCAAGAGCATTCTCTTCGCGCTCGGCTACTCACATCCAATCGAGTTTGTGCTGCCGGACGGCGTCGCAGCAAAGATCGAGAAGGTGCAGAGAACGATCACGCAGTACCAGACCAGCATCATTCTCTCTTCAACCGACCGGCATCTGCTTGGCCAGGTCGCTGCCAACCTGCATCGACTTCGCAAACCAGACGCCTATAAGGGCAAGGGCGTGCGATACGCTGACCGGCAGCTCAAGCTCAAGCCGGGCAAGACCGGGAAATAGCAGGGACGAGAGAGAGTCGAGAAGGAAACAGATATGGCACTCAAATCGAGACAGGACGTGCGTCGGGCTATTCACAGTCGCATCCGCAAAAAAGTGCAGGGGACAGCCGCCAGACCGCGTTTGGCAATCTTCCGCAGCCTCAACCACATTTACGCTCAGGTGATCGACGACGAGAAGGGCGTCACCCTGTGTGCGGCGTCGACTGTTGAGAAGGTGGCTGACAAGGGCGGAAACATCGAAGCCGCGAAAGTTATTGGCCGGCTCATCGCCGAACGGGCGAAAGAGCGCGGCATCGCCGCTGTCGTCTTTGACCGAGGCGGGTATATCTATCACGGCCGCGTTCGGTCGTTGGCAGAGGCGGCTCGCGAGGCAGGGTTGCAGTTCTGATCGTCAACTAGATTGGGCTGAGATTGGAGATTTGGTCTATGGAGAGAATTACCGCGGACGGCATTGACCTTAAGGATCAGGTCATTTCGATCAATCGGGTCACCAAGGTCGTCAAAGGCGGCAAGAACCTGTCGTTTTCGGCATTGGTCGTTGTTGGCGATCTCAACGGGATAGTCGGTTTTGGAACTGGCAAGGCCAAGGAAGTCCCGCACGCGATTCGCAAAGCGATCGAGGCAGCAAAACGTAATCTGATTCGGGTGCCGGTCAAAGGCTCGACTCTGCCGCATCCGATCATCGGAGTATTTGGTGCGGGACGGGTTCTGCTCAAACCGGCGGTTGAGGGCACCGGGGTTATCGCAGGCGGCGCGGTCCGGGCGGTGTTGAATGCCGCGGGTGTGCGCGATGTACTGACGAAATCGCTTGGCTCAAATAACCCACATAACGTCATCCGAGCGACTTTCGAAGGCCTCAAGAGTCTGCGCAGTGCCGAGAGCGTTGCCAGATTGCGCGGGCGAACCGTGGAGGAGTTGTAAGCCATGCCGAAGAAGAGTCCAAAAACGGAGTCGACGGGAGCCATCGGCGAGACGGGCGCACCCGGATCGACCCTGCGCATCCAGTGGTATCGCAGCGCGATAGCAGCGCCGTTCAAACACAAACGCATTGTTCGAGGTCTGGGTCTGACCAAGCTCAACCAGATTGTCGTAAGACCGGACAATGACTCTGTGCGTGGAATGGTCAAAAAGGTTCCACACCTGCTACGAATCGTGGAGGCATAGGATGCCCGCATCGCATCCAGTGCGAGAGAAGTCTCAAGCGCAGGCAGCGACGGGCACCAGTGACGGAATATGGCAATAGGGTTAAATAATCTCAAAGCGCCGGCGGGTTCAACTCACAAGAAAAAGCGCGTTGGCCGCGGTCCCGGATCGGGTCATGGCAAGACTGCAGGCCGCGGTGATAAGGGTCAGAAATCGCGTTCGGGCTACTCGCAGAAGCGCGGATTTGAAGGCGGTCAGATGCCGCTTCACCGCCGCTTGCCGAAGCGTGGTTTTACCAACATCTTCAAGCGCGAATGGGCTGAAGTGAATCTGGCTGATCTTGAGAGACTGTTTGAAGTCGGCGCTTCGGTGACGCCGGAGACGCTTGTCGAAAAAGGACTGGTGCGTAAGTCGCGCGTCAAGTCAATCGTTGTCCTTGGACAGGGCGAGTTGCAGAAGAGCTTGACCATCAGTGCGCATCGCTTCAGCGCCACGGCGCGGCAGAAGATCGAGGCCGCCGGCGGCAAAGCGGAAGTGATTGGCGAGGCCGTTGCGCTCTAAGGCGAACTTTGACGGGTGCGGAATGCGGGTTGAGAGCATGCCTTTCGATCCCCATTCCGCATTGCCCATTCTGAGATCCTAGTCCGAGAGGGGTTTATGTTCGAGTCGTTCTTAAATGCGATCCGCAATCTTTGGGCTGTAGATGAACTGCGCAGACGTGTGGTCTTTACCCTGGGGATGCTGGCCGTTTATCGCGCCGGTATTCATGTCACCGTTCCGGGCATCGATCAGGAGATTCTCAAGACCATCTGGGGCGGTGCTGGCAATCTGTTTGGAGTTCTCGACCTGTTTTCGGGCGGAAGTCTAAGAAGGATTTCCATCTTTGCCCTGGGCATCATGCCCTACATCACGGCCTCGATCATCCTGCAGCTCATGACCTCGGTCTACCCCTC
>JBDTUW010000668.1:0-3224 GCA_040007555.1 Acidobacteriota bacterium
GTCAGTCGTCAGTTGCTGTCAGTTGCCAGTTGTCAGTTGTCACCGCCTCCAGGCGGAATGCCGCGAGTTCAAAACAGTCCGCCTAAGGCGGTACTCAGAAAACGCCCTCGGCCTCCTGACAACTGACAACTGACAACTGACAACTGGCCACCGACCACCGCACTGGAATTTCCCCCGCCGATCCGACAGAATGTATTAGTCCTCGGTGTTCGTAAAGGAGTACATCGGATGAAATGCCGGTCAATTTTCGCGCTGTTCCTCGTTCTCATGCTTTGCAACTCGCCTTCCCTGGGCCAGCGCCTCGGTGGTGACACGAGTCAGACGAAGAATGAGCCATTGACCTTGCAGGACATTAACCTGTTACTTCGCCGGTCGATAGGCCGGGATATGACCGAGGGAGACCTCGCGACCCGGATCGATCGTATCGGGATTGCATTTGATCCATCTCCCGAGGTCATTGGCCGCCTTCGCGCCAACGGTGCTCATCCACATCTGCTGAATGCTGTCCGCCGCGCCGGCGAGCGCCTCTCGGCAAATGCAGGCGCAACGATCACTATGACGGCTGGCGGACCCGCTGACGCACTTATCGAAGAGGTCCGCCGCAACGTGCGAGACTACATCGACGAGCTTCCGGACTTTATCTGCCAGCAGGAAGTGACCCGCTACTACGACAACGGCACTGGAGCCTGGGACCGTCGCGACATGCTGGTGTACGAGCTGACATACAACCGGAAGCAGGAGTCCTATCGTCCGGTCAACAGCGTTGGTAGGCCGGTGACTCGCTCGCTGGAGGATTCCGGTGGAGCTTATTCGACCGGTGACTTCGCGACCTCTCTGGCAATGCTCTTTGCGCCGGAGACAAAGACAATCTTCAAGCCGGCCGGCAAAGAAAAGCTCGGGCAGAGACAAGCCGTGATTTACGATTTTCGCGTTCCACTCCTTACATCAAAGCTCTCGATCAAGGCTGATAACGTCGCTCCCATCATTGCGGGTTATAGCGGAAGCGTCTGGATTGACAGCGAAACAAAACAGGTCTTGAGGATTGAACAGGCGGCCGACGATTTGCCGGCCAACTTTCCCGTGACGCAGGCGGAGACGTCTGTTGACTACGATATGGTGAGGTTGCGCGGTCTCGATGTGGAGTTCCTGTTGCCGACCCACGCAGAGTTCATCATCGCTGATCGGAGAAGGCGCCAGTATTCGCGGAACATGATCTACTTCAAGTTCTATCGGAAGTTCGAGACTGACATCAAGGTCATCGACGAACCAGCGACCCCTCCGGTAAAGCCACCTGAAGGCCGGTAACGCCGAAGGCGCGGAGAAGAGCAGAAGAGCCGCAGGAAGAGCCCATTTCCTGTGGCTCTTGTGCGCTAAAGGCCTCTAGCCGCTGGGCTCAGCTCGAGGACCATGCACCGGGGAATCCCCTGGAGGTCGGGTATCACAGATACGTTTCCCCAAACCTCAGCATCAACAAGCGCTCTTATCGAAGCTGACTGTTGGTAACCCATTTCGCAAAGCAATCGCCCACCCGGCTTGAGCCGACCAGGCGCCTCAACAAAAAGGCGTTTGAAGAACCTTAAACCATCGCCAAAATCCGTCAATGCCGAGGCTGGCTCCCAATCGCGAACCTCGCGTTGCAGCGTCGCCATCTCATCAGTCGCTATATACGGTGGGTTTGAAACGATGAAATCGGCAAACGGTGCATCTTTCAGCGCTGATAGCAGGTCACTCGCGAAAAAGGATACGCGCTCGTCGGCTTGATGGCGGCGGGCATTGCGGTGTGCCACCGCGAGCGCCGCAGTGGAAATGTCACACGCGAGGACATGAGCTTCTGTTAGCTCGCGGGCGAGCGCAACCGCGAGACATCCGGAACCCGTGCCGACGTCAATGATCAGGGGCGAATCGATATCCGTTGATAATCGAATGACTTCCTCGACGATCAGTTCGGTTTCGGGTCTGGGGATCAGCACATCCCGGTTGACTTCGAACTCCAGTCCAAAGAATTCCTGCGTCCCCGTGATGTATTGGAGGGGTTCGCCTGTTGCCCGGCGCGCGAGGAGCCCCGTGTAGCGCTCCTGCTCGTCGCTTGTGAGGTTCTGCCTGAAGTTGATGATCAGATATGTGCGATCACAATTGAGTGCTGAGGCGAGCAGGGATTGCGCAACAAGCTGTGCTTCGGGGACATCGTGCTCGCGCAAAAACGCGTTCGCTTGCTGCAATGCGAGGGCGATCGTTGAAGAGGATGTCATGGTCTGAAGGACGACCCGCGTACGCGCCCGCTCGCGACTTAAGGGGGCCAGGATGGAGATTTCCCGTTTCCGTCAGGCGCGGACGCCGACGACGTGTCTATCCGTTTCTTCCCGCAACTTCTCCGCCTGGAAATGCGTCACCACCGAGTCGATCAGTGTCTCGATCTCGCCTTCCATCATCTGATCGAGCTGATGAATCGTCAGGCCGATACGATGATCGGTAACGCGGTTCTCTTTGAAGTTGTAGGTGCGGATCTTCTCCGACCGATCTCCAGAGCCCACCTGAGAACGTCGCTCAGCGGCGATGGCATCCTGTTGCTTCTGACGCTCGAGCTCCTGCAGCCTTGAACGCAGCACTCGCATCGCCTTTTCGCGATTCTTGATCTGCGATTTCTCATCCTGCATCGAAACTACCAGCCCAGTCGGCAGATGCGTCAGTCGAACCGCAGAATAGGTAGTATTGACCGATTGCCCGCCGGGCCCCGAGGAGCAAAACGTGTCGATGCGCAGGTCCTTTGGGTCTACCTTGACGTCGACTTCCTCCGCTTCGGGCAAAACTGCGACGGTGATTGCTGAAGTGTGAATACGGCCGCTGGCTTCAGTCTGAGGCACTCGCTGGACGCGGTGAACGCCAGACTCGTGTTTGAGTTTGGAGAAAACCCGAACGCCCTCAATGATGGCTTCGGCCTTCTGAATTCCACCGAGGCCTGTTTCGGACGAGTCGGTGACCTGAAACTTCCAGCCCTGCTTCTCGGAATAACGTGAATACATCCTCAGAATCTCGGCTGCGAAAAGACAGGCCTCCTCGCCTCCCGTCCCGGCGCGAACCTCGAGAATCACGTTCTTCTCGTCATTAGGGTCCTTGGGCAGAAGCAATATCTTTAGATCAGCTTCCGCCTTCGCATGCTTCTCCTCGAGTTCCGCCAGTTCCAGTTCCGCCATCTGGTGCATTTCGTCGTCGCCAGTCTCGGCAAG
>JBDTUW010000669.1:0-3224 GCA_040007555.1 Acidobacteriota bacterium
TATCCGAGATTCCGCCTGAAGGCGGTACTACGAACGCTCGCTCCTGATCCCTGATCCCTGATCCCTGCCCCCTGCTACCGTGCCTTCGCCATCGGGCCTTCGGCGCTCTTCTTGAGACCGGTGCCACCGCGGCGGACAAGGACGATCTCCGACAGAATTGCAAAGGCTATCTCTTCAGGCGTCTGTGCACCAATGTCCAGGCCAATCGGAGCGTGAACGCGACGCAGGAGCTCCGGGGCAATACCTTCCTTCTTCAGTCTTTCCCTGATCGTAGTGGTGCGACGACGGCTGCCAATCATTCCGACATACCTCGCAGGGTGTGCGATCACTTCTCGAAGGCAGATCTCATCGTGCCGGTGACCGCGGGTGACGATCACCACGTGCGTCGCGGGCGTGATCCGCAACCCGCGGAGCACTTCGGTAAAGTCGCCGGCAATCGGCCTGATCGCGCCATCCTGAAAACGTTCTCGTGAGGCGAAGTCATCGCGGTCGTCGATCACCGTGACGCGGAAATCGAGCAGCCTTCCAGCAGCCGCCACCGCACGACCGACGTGGCCGCCACCGCACACGATGAGCTCAAGCGGCGGCCGCGATACCTCGATCAGCACGCGAACCTCACCGAGATCCTTCGCCATGATCTCCAGCTTTTCATCGGCAATGACGCTCAGCGCGACTTCGACTGCCGCCGCATCCAGAACTGATGAACCGAGGCTTCCACCGCATGGGTGGCCGGCGTCATCCACCAGCAGTTTTGCGATCCCGGTCAGAGGACCGCTGTCACGCGAAATGAGCGAGATGAGCGCGACGGGACGACCCGCAGCAAGCGCGGCATTCATCGCCTCAAGTATTTCCTGCGGTGTAAGAATCGCTTCTAACAAACTGTGTTCTTCCTCGAAGCTTGCCAGCTGATCGCGCTTCGCGCTTCGTCTATGCTTTCACCAAACCTCGACGAGGACTTCCATGTCGCCGCCGCAGATCATGCCCTCTTCTGCGGCTGGCACGTCGGGGTCATCGCGCAGCGAGAACCGGCAGAGTCTTGAGCGATTCTCCTCGAGCGCTGCACGAGCCTCTGTCCATACATCGGCTTCGACACAGCCGCCACCCACTGTTCCCATCATTCTTCCATCTTCAAACACCAGCAACTTCGCGCCGGTTTGCTGTGGTGTCGATCCCGAGGTGGCGATGATTGTCGCGACCGCCATCCGCTGACCCGCCGCGCGCGCCTTTGTGATTTGATCGTATACCTCTGTCTGCGCTAAAAGACTCATTGTCTTACCTCGCTGATTGGCTCGGGCTCACGGACTCTGACCGTGACCTTCATCAGGCTGAAATTGAAAACGATGCGCGTACGGACATCGATCGCCTGATGTGAGAGCATCGCCGGTTCGAATTCCGTCCGCTTTACTGAATCACGCGCCCGATCGTCGAGGCCATGCCCGAGACCCTGCTCGACAATAATATCCTTGATCTTCCCATCGCGTCTGAATACCGCGCTCACCACCAACTCGCCTTCGATCCCCTTCGCTCGAGCCTGCTGAGAATAGCTTGGAAGGTAGAACCGCAGGATCTTTGGCCCATCGATCTGCGGAGGTGGAGTACGCGTTATCGCCGTTGCTACGGTTTCGTCGACAGGTTGCTTTTCGATCGGAGCAGAAGGTGTGACTGGGGGTGGAGCCGGTTCGACCGGGTCCGGGATGATCACTGTCTCAATAATCGTGCGCGGGTCGACTTTGCTGTTACCCTTTGATCGAGCCTCAGCAGAGTCTGCTCCCACCCGTTCAAAAACAAAAAATGGAGGCCGCCCCGGCTCGATCGCGACAACATCCCAGCGATCACCGAGACGCATCCCGGGTTGCAGCTCGCCTGGATTTGGACGAGTCGCGAGCCCCAGCGCGCCGAGCTCTTCCGCAGTCAATACCTCCAGCTCCGGCACTCGATCTTCCTCGCGCTCTGCTGCCAGCCGTTCGACAAAACGCCGCAAAATCTGCAATCGCGCGCGAGATCTGACATGGATCGCGCGACTGAGTTCACCGTTTCGCAACTGAAAGTCCAGCTCTTTGAACTCCTCCTCGAGACCAAGCAGATAATTCTTTACGGCCGGCCCAAAGTCCGCTTTCTGCGCGCGTCCCGTCTGACTTGCAGGCAGGACAAACACTGCCATCAGAACGAGAGTTGAAACGAATCTAGCCATTACAAGTCAACCGGGCCGAGAGGGCGGAAAGAGCGGGCAAGAGGGCCGTGTAAGTCAGCTGGCGGCTTCTACCGGAACCGCAGTCAAACGACTCTCGCGATACCAGTCAACTGTGCGGGCAAGGCCTTCCTCGAAGGGCACAAAGGGCTCGTAACCGAGCAATTTCCGAGCGCGTGAGATGTCGGCCTGAGAATCGCGTGGCTCCGCCGAGCGCGCTGCCTCATATCGAGGCGTCAGATGGGTCCCGACAACCCGCTGCAGTTTTGCCAGCAGTTCGTTAAGCGTCAGCTTGTGACCTGTGCCGATATTGATGATCTCGCCATTCGCTTCGGTCATCGCCGCCGCTCGCAGGTTGGCGTCCACAACATGGTCGACATAGGTGAAATCCCGCGTCTGCTCACCATCTCCGAAGATCACCGGCGCCTCACCATCCAGCAGCGAGGTGATGAACTTTGAGATGACACCCGAGTAAGGTGATGTCGGATCCTGTCTCGGACCGAAGACGTTGAAGTAACGCAGTGCTACCGTCTCGACATTGTAGGTTCGCGAGAATACCTGACAGTAGTACTCGCCCACGACCTTTGCGACGGCGTAAGGGGACAATGGCGCAGGGCTCAGATCTTCGGTCTTTGGCAATACTAGATTACCGCCGTAAACGGAACTCGATGCGGCAAAGACAACGCGCGGGACGCTGGCTTCCCGTGCAGCCATGAGCACATTGAAGGTGCCGTTGACGTTGGCTTCGTGGTTGAGTCTGGGTTCGGCGATTGAGCGCGGAACTGATGGAATCGCCGCTTCGTGGAAGACAACGGAGACGCCGGCAAAGGCGTGCTTGATGGCGTCAAAGTCACTGATATCAGCGCTGAGCAGTTCGATGCGCGAGGCAAAGGGCTCAATGTTAGCGAGCTTGCCCGTGACGAAGTTGTCGATAACGCGAACGCGGTCCCCGCGCGCAAGGAGCGCTGCAGTGAGATGCGAACCGATGAAACCTGCGCCGCCGGTGACGAGGTAGAGTGGTTTTTCCAACGAGGTC
>JBDTUW010000670.1:0-3220 GCA_040007555.1 Acidobacteriota bacterium
AATGGACACGTTTCCGACGACATTAATACAGTGCAGCAAAAGGTCAAGTACGCTCAGGCACCCCACATCTTTCGCAATCTGGGTAAAAAGAAGTTTGAAGCAGTGACAACGAAGCTCGGACCGGCACTCCAGCAGAGGATGGTTGGTAGGGGCGCAGCTTTCGGTGACTTCGACAACGACGGGGATCTGGACCTGGTGATGACATCCAATAACGGCAGGCCGAGGTTGCTACGCAACGACGGCGGAAACCAGAACAATGTCCTGAGGATAAAAACTGCCGGACGCACATCGAATCGGGACGGGATCGGGGCAAGAGTTGTTCTGAAGCTACCGAATCAAACGAAACTCTGGAGTGTCGTTAAGAGTGGGTCCAGCTATTGCTCTCAGAGCGAGTTGCCGCTCACCTTTGGCCTGGGCAAGACGGAGAAAGTCTCGAACATCGAGGTCACCTGGCCAGGTGGGCGCGTGGATTTGATACCCGACGTCAACGCGAATCAATTCATTACCATCCAGGAAGGCAAGGGAATTGTCGCAGCGCAACCAATAGTCTTTGCGCGACCCTGACTTTTTGCAACCATAACTTTGGTGGTTCGTCACAATTTCCGAGTAGTGTGCCTCGTGCTCAAGAGGCGATCTGGAAACTCAGCCTATCCGTGACGCTTTACGAAACCGCCGCCTCTATCGAGATTTACCCTTCGACCTGCGAATGGATATCGAAAACCTTGGGGCACTCGATTCTTGCTCGACTTCCAGCTCATAAGCAAATACGAGGACGGGTACACGTTCTTCTTGACATGTTGATTGCCGGATTGGATAATCCGCACGGTCGATGCTCTCCTGGACATCTAAGCTGACACCACACTGCAGCGTCGACTCTGCTGGGACAAAAAACCGATTCCTCGGTTTTACTGATCAACATTAGCTAGCGACGGTTTGGTTTTCGATTTCCAGAGCCTATTTGCGCACCGGAGCTATTCGATCGACCTCGTAAATTGGGCGTTCGTCCAAGAGAACGGAGAAACCATGACTTCTGCTTTCCCATTTGCACGCATCGTTTCGTCTCTGATCCTGGTCCTGATGCTTGCAGTTGTTGGTCTGTCCCAGACTAGTTCGAGCCTCAGCGGTGTGGTGCACGACCCTCAGGGCAACGCCGTAGCCGGTGCCAAAGTGACTGCTTCCGACGTGACCAAGAATGTCCAACTCGACGCCAAGACTGGCTCGGATGGGACATTCTCGTTCGCGGTGCTGCAACCTGGCACATATACAGTGGCGGTTGAGGCGTCGGGCTTTAAGAAGGCCGTCCAATCGGGCATTGTGCTCAATGCCTCGGACAGGCAGTCAACCGGCGTCATCGCGCTCGAAGTCGGTCAGATCGGCGATGTCGTCGAAGTCACCGCCGACGCCGCGCGGTTGCAGATCAAAACGGAGAGCGGCGAGCAGGGTACTGCAATCAACAATCAGCAGTTGCAAAACCTCGCTGTCAACGGACGCAATTATCTCGACCTGCTCAAGCTAACGCCCGGCGTAGTGGTGACGACCGGTTTCGCCGTCTCCGGTCCGGGTGGACTCGGCAACATCGACATCAACGGTACTCGAACGGGCAAGAACAACCTGACGATTGACGGCACCACCAACGTGGACACCGGCTCGAACGGCACCCAGCACATTGCCCTCTCCCTCGACAATATCGCCGAGTTCAAGTTGCTGACCTCGAACTATCAGGCCGAATACGGCCGGTCGGGTGGTGGCGCAATTCAGATCGTGACCAAGAGCGGCACAAGCGAGTTCCACGGTACCGGCTACTATTTCCACCGTCACGAACAGTTCAACGCGAACAGCTTCTTCAACAAAGCCAACGGACGGATCGGTGACCCGACCAATGGCATCGAGCGTAACCCGCGCAATTTCTACCGCTACAACCAGCAGGGCTACAATATCGGCGGCCCGGTCTGGTTGCCCAAGATTGGCAGCAAGTATCTGAAAGAGCGTCTTTTCTTCTTCTGGTCGCAGGAATGGCAGGAGCAATTGGTACCGCAGACCGCCCGCCAGTCACGCGTGCCGACAGCCTTAGAGGCGGCCGGTGACTTCAGCCAGACGAAGGATGGCAACGGCGCTGCGATTATCATTCGTGACCCGCTGACCGGACAGCCGTTTCAGGACAATAAAATCCCCGCCTTACGAATCAACGCAAATGGCCAGAAGGTGCTGCAACTCTTCCGGAGGTTCGAGAATACCCCATTGGGCGGCGTGGACAATGGCTTCCGCTTCAACCACAACTCGCAATTGAGCGTCAGCTACCCTCGTAAGGAAAGCAGCATCAGGTTTGATTACAGCGCGACGGACAACACAAAGGTGTACGTACGCTATACGCGTGATGCTGACCAACAGATCATGCCGTACGGACTCGGATGGACGGGCGGCAACAACCAGATCCCGTTCGACAATCTGATCTTCAAACAGGCGCCTGCCTGGAACAGCACGCTCAATGTCACGTCGACTCTTTCCTCGACGCTGACGAACGAGTTCATCTTCGGTGCAAGCCAGAACAATCTGACGCTAAATCCGACGGTCGAGAATGCGGCGAGTTATTCAGGAATCGGGTTCAACTTCGCATTGCCGTTCGCGGGATATCCGACCACACAATGGTTCAACATCACATTCGGAGGCACCACCAACCAGAATTTTGGTGGCACCACCGGGTACAGTCAGTTCCCGTACAAGAATTCCAATACGACCTTCGACATTTATGACAATGTCAGCAAGGTCTTTGGTTCGCACACAGCTAAAGTTGGTTTCTACTACCAGCGCAGCCGCAAGGATCAGGCGGCGGGCGATTCCGCCCAGATCGTCTTCAGCAACAACACAAACAACCCGAACAACACCGGGCACCCTTATGCGAACGCGCTGCTCGGCGAGTTCGACTCGTTCCGGGATCCAAACATCGGCGTCTTCCAGGGCCAGTATCGTTCGACCAATATCGAGTGGTACGCACAGGACAACTGGAGAGTCAACAATCGGCTGACGCTTGATTACGGGATGCGTTTCTCCCTGATTTACCCGCAATACGACAAGCGTGCTCAGGAGTACTACTTCGTACAGGACAAGTACGAGGCGTCCAAGGCCGTGCGCCTTTATCGCCCGACCTGCGTGGCAGGCACGTTCGCCGCTGGCGGCTGCTCAACAGCGAACCAGCGAGCCTTCGATCCTTCCACTCCGAACA
>JBDTUW010000671.1:0-3216 GCA_040007555.1 Acidobacteriota bacterium
ACGATCGCAGTTGAATACGAGATGCACCACGACCTGCGCAAGAAGGACGGACTTTACGAGGGCTATTTTATTTGCTCGACAAAGACAATTGCAGCTACGCCGGCAGAGGTTTATGCGGCGTGGGCCAGTGGCGATGGTTTGAGCAAGTGGTTTGGTCCCGCGACCAGGGCGGACGTCACGGATGGCGGCTCATTCGAAAACAAGGATGGTGACCACGGAACATACCTGCGAGTGAGATTGAACAAAGACCTTCGACTGACGTTTGAGAATCCCCAGTTCTCGGCTCCATCGCAAGTGGACGTGCAGTTTCAGGACAAGGGGAAGGGAAAGACAGGCCTCCTGGTCAATCACGCTCGAATTCAAACGAGAGCCGAGGCTGACGCGGCGAGGACTGCATGGGCAGATGCTCTCGACCGCCTGAAGGGAGTCTGCGAAAAGTAATTCGTGCTGGCGGCCGTAGGGGCAGGGCTTGTCCCTGCCCGACAGTTTCGAAGACCATGCCATCCGAAGTCCCAGGGGCGGGGACAAGCCCCGCCCTGGCCACAAAGACTACTCAGATCTTAGCGCCACCATCGGATCGACAGCTGCCGCTCGTAAGGCCGGGATGTAGCTGGCGGCAATACCAACCGAGGCGAGCAAGCCTACCGCCAGACTGATTGTCAGCGGATCGTACGGCTGGAGCCCAAAAAGCATACTGCTTGCTGTCCGCGCTGCCAACACCGCAAGCACGCTGCCCGCGACAAGACCCACCGCAAGTAGTAACCCCGCTTCCAACAACACCAGTCGAATCACTGCTCGCCTGCTCGCTCCGAGGGCAATCCGGATACCAATTTCGTGCTTCCGTCGGGCCACGGAATAGGAAATCACTCCATACAGACCAATCGTTGCCAATAATCCCGCAAGAAGTCCAAAGAACCCGGAGAGCATCGCCATCAGACGCTCCAGAACCAGAGACTCGCTCACCTGAGTCCGCAGGTTTTGGAAAACGATGGTGATTCCCGGATCGACCTCCATGACAGCGCGCTTGACCGATGCTGTCAGCGCCGCAAGTGATACGCTCGAACGCACCACGAATTGCATTGAACGGTCCGGCCGTTCCTCCTGCGTGGACACGAGAAACGTCAGCGGCTCGACATTCTCGCGCAACTCGCGATACTTCGAATCTCGAACCATCCCTACAATCTCGTAAGCCGGCTCCGGCTTTCCAGGCGCCGCCTCGACTCGAATCACCTTCCCTATGGGACTTCCCCCGTTCAGAAACTTACGAGCAAAGGTTTCATTGACCAGCGCGACCTTAGTCGTGTTGAGCGTGTCCCTCTCATTAAAGTCGCGGCCAGAGAGGATCGGTGTCCCCATCGTCTCAAAGTACTGCGGCCCGACGCGGTTGAAGTTCGAGAGCAATCGACTGTCCGGTGAAGCAGCTCCTCCCTCAACTCGCATGTTTTCGTTCCATCCGCTTCCGCTGATGGGGACAATGCTCACTTCGGCTGCAGTTTCGACTTCCGGCAAGGCATTGAGCCGTTCGGTGAGTTCACGATGTAGTCCAGCAAGCCGCTCGACCGAGTCGCTGCGTTGCGGCAAATCGATGCTGGTGACGAGTACTCCATCTCTCTGGAACCCTGCATCCACATTCAATAACTTCTGAAAACTTCGCACAAAGAGCAGTGCACCGACCATCAAAATGAGCGAGAGGGCAACCTGCGCCACGACAAGTATGCGCCGCAGTCCAAGACCTTTTGCCCCACTGACCCCGCGGCCGCCGGATTTCATGACGGCACCCAGGCTCGTCCCTGCCGCTCGCACTGCGGGCGTCAATCCAAACAGCAGACAGGTAAGCACGGCCAGGCCGGCGATAAACGCAAAGACTCTCCAGTCAGGATTGAGATCGATGGTGATCGGCGTCCTCCCCGTTGCCAGTGATGTCACCAGCACCCGAGTCAAAATCTGCGCTACCAATATCCCAAGCGCGGCGCCAATTGCCGCAAGTAGAAGGCTCTCGGCGAGCAGTTGTCTGATCAATCTGCCTCGAGACGCGCCAACCGCCAATCGAATAGCCATGTCTCGTTCGCGGACGCTGGCCCTTGCGAGCATCAGATTGGCAAGATTTGCACACGTGATCAGCAAGACGAGTCCGGTGATCGCAAGTAGCATCCAGAGTGGACTCTCGAAGTCCTGTCGCAGCGCAGAAACACCGGTACCCGCGGGCAATGCCGTCAATTTGAAGGTGACATAGTTCTTCGCGCCGTCAGGTCGATACACCTCGGGCACAGTGGTTTCGAAGACTCCTGAAGAAATCTGATTGAGGTGCGTGGCTGCCTTCTCAAGCGACCAACCCGGTTTCAGACGACCGAAAGCCGCGAGCCACCACGCGTGACGAGTATCGAGCCTGCTCGTTGCGCCGCCAAAACGCGCTTCAGACCTGAGCGGTATCGCAACATCGAATGAGCGCCCAACTTCGAGACCGAAGAATCCCGCGGGCGCAACGCCAATGACATCAAACGGCTGCCCATCCAGCAACATCTTCGCCCCGAGTACATCCGCCTTCCCACCAAATTCTCGCTGCCAGAACTGGTAGCTGATGACGGCACTTGTCGCAGCGCCACCGGCTCGATCGTCATCCATTGTGAGCAGTCGGCCGAGAAAAGGCTTTACTCCGAGGGTGCGAAAGAAATCACCGGAGACGAAGACGCCCTGGGCGTTTCGAGCCTCGCCACTGGGCGCGAGATTGAACCCTCGCGAACTCCAGGCAAACAATCCGGAGAATGCTTCCTGACGGTCGCGAATCTGCTCGTATTGAGGGAACGTGAGACGAGAAAAACGCCCGTTAAAGCTGCCAGAACGGCTCGGCTTACCACCAATCCTGACTTCGACAAGCTCATCAGGCTTTTCGACCGGTAAGCTGCGAAGGCGTAAGGCATCGAGCAACTGGAAGATTGCCGTATTGGCGCCAATCCCCAGCGCGAGTGAGAGCAATGCGACGGTCGCAAAGCCCGGACTATGCCGCAGCACCCTAGCCGCATAACGCAAATCTCTCCCAAAAGCCGCGATCACACCCATGGCAAACCCTCCTGATTTTGGATTGTGGATTGTGGATTTTGGATTGCGGCCCCTCCTTGAATCCAAAATCAAAAATCTCTCTGTTCAGCTCCTCAATCCGAAACCCAAAATCTAGCCAAAGATATTTGAAATTTTGTTGAGTCCATCGGTCATCTGTCC
>JBDTUW010000672.1:0-3214 GCA_040007555.1 Acidobacteriota bacterium
CAGTTGTCAGTTGCCAGTTGCCAGTTGCCAGTTGTCAGTTGTCAGTTGTCAGTTGCGAATCCTCAGTCGTCAAACCGGCAGCGGGAGTGATGCTCGGATTATGGCTACTTGTCGCGCACTTCAAATGCCCTGTGCTCTGCAAGTCGCAACTGGTGCCTTACACCTGCCAACAGGAACTGGCATCTGACAACTGACAACTGACAACTGGCAACTGACAACTGGCAACTGACAACTGGCAGCTGACAACTGGCAACTGGCACTGACAGCAACTGACAACTGCCCCTGCCTTGCGCTTTCTACATCGCATCGGCATACTTTCCCGTCACCCTGAGTGGTCTATGAGTTCTACTTCAATCACCGTCGGTCGCGGTCTTAGCGGGACACGCTGGAGTCTCGATTCCCCCGACGAGTCAGCGCTCCGCAGCCTGATCGCAGCGACCGGCGAAGAAGAACTGCTTGTCCGCTGCCTTCTCAACCGCGGGATCACCACTCCTGACGAAGTCGCGCGATTTCTCGCTCCTGATTTCTTCGGACACTCGCACGATCCGCGTCTTATGCGCGACATGCAGACCGCAGTCGAGCGCATCCGGCTCGCCATTGAAAAGCGCGAACGCATCCTGATCGTCACCGATTTCGACGTTGACGGAACTACCTCAAGCGTCATCCTCTCGACCGTCATTCGCATCCTTGGCGGCGGCGATCTTGTCTCCCAGTATATCCCCGATCGATTTACCGAGGGCTACGGCCTCTCAACGGAGATCGTTGAACGCGCGGCGGCCAACGGTGTCGGTCTGATCGTCACCGCCGATATCGGCATCAAGTCTCATAATGAGGCGAGTCTTGCCCGCCGGCTGGGGGTCGACCTCATCATCTGCGACCATCACCTTCCGGACGGCGAGGATGTGCCCGCCGACGCTTACGCCGTTCTTTGCCCAAAGGGATCTTCGGGCACCGACTATCCGAACAAGGATCTGGCAGCCTGTGGTGTCGCACTCAAATTTGCTGACGCACTCCTCGAGGGAAGCAGCCGTCGGCCGCGGATGCTCGAGTCGTTCGCCAAGCTGACTGCGATCGGCTCGATCGCTGATATGGTCGACATCTCCACCTCCGAGAATCGTGCAATCGTCTCCCATGGATTGAGAGAACTCGGTATTCCCGGTCCGAATCACGGATTGCAGGCCCTGTTGGATATTGCCAAGGTGCGCGGTGCTCCGACGACGTACGATGTTGGTTTCAAAATCGGTCCGCGGATCAATGCGGCTGGCCGAATCGAGCATGCGAATCTTGTCCTTGACCTCTTCAACGCTCCGGACCGCGCGATCGCAGACAAGCTCGCGGGCGAACTCGATGCTCTCAATTCGGAACGCCAGCGGGTGCAACGCGAACTCGTCAATCAGCTGTTTGAAAGTGCGGCTGCTGCCGCGGCGAGGGATCGTGTGCTGGTCTTTGCAGGCCGCGAAACCGACGGATTTCATCGTGGAGTGGTGGGGATCGCGTGCTCAAAGATCGTCGAGGAGTTCGGTCGCCCGACGCTTATTTGCGCCATCAATGACGAGGGTATGGGCCATGGGAGCGCTCGTTCAATAGCCGGCTTTCATATCGTCGAAGCACTCGACTCAGTTTCGAGTATTTTGAAGAAGTATGGCGGGCATCCCATGGCGGCGGGATTTACGATCTCTGCCGATCAGGTCGACGAGTTCCGCCTCCGGCTTAACGAGTATGCGGCGGAACGCCTGAGCGATGAGGACCTCGGAAAGCGGATTACGCTCGATGCCGAATTGCCGATCGAGAGAGTAGGCCTCGATCTGATTCGCTCGCTCGAGCGTCTTAAGCCACACGGAATCGGAAACCGTGAACCACTGTTCTACCTTAATCGAGTTCCACTGAGATCAACAAAGGTGCTCAGCGAGAAACATCTCAAGTTTGTTCTCGGGAGTGGTCGCATCTTCGTTGAGGCGCTTTGGTGGAACCAGGCCGAACATTACGAGAAGTTCGCCACCGCTCAGACCATCAGCCTGGTTGGGCGAATCGAGACAAATGTCTGGCAGAACACAGAACGCCCCCAACTCATCGTAAGGGACGCGATCCCCGGCGAGGTCGAACCACAGCCCTCTTCCTGATCGCACTCTACTGCGCGAAGTTGGCGCGTAGCGTCAGCGTAAAGTTGGCGTTCTTCGGATCGTTTGTGACGACCGTCGCGGTTTTGACGATATCACCGAGATAGGTGTCGGTTTTCTCGATCGCGAGGTTGATGGAACCCGACTTGTTCGGCGCAACGGTCTTGTCGAAACTACTCGTGGTGCAGCCACACGACGGGTTCACCTGCTGGATCTCAAGCACTCCCGGCCCCTCGTTATTCACGACGAAGCTGAATCTCAGCGGAGTTCCCGGTTTTACCTTCCCAAAGGAATGCTCCATCGACTCGATGGTCAGATGCGGCGGGACTCCAGGCGTTGCGGGCACTGCAGCCGTGGGCTGAGTCGACGGGGCGACCGCTGCGGTCCCGGCCTGGCCAGTCGCCGCCGCTGCCGTACCGGGGGTCGATTTTGCCGTCATTCCATAACGCATAAAGACCGCTGCCGCGCCGACGAGAAGAACGACTACTACGATCGATATTCTGCTTTTCACGAGGCCTCCTGAAGATTTGCGGTTTGCGCAATATAAGGACTAAAGCAAGGTAGAGTCTACACCGATCGCGGGACCAGTTGCCAGACTTATTCAGCTAAGAAAAGAGAGCTACTTCCGAAGTGTATCGACGAAAATCGCGATCTCGTGAGTTGCTGGCCGCATCCCCGCAACAATCGCCACACGGTCGTTGCTTGCTACGACAGGGTAGGTTATGCCCGCGTTGTCGGTGCTTCTCCACAGCAGGCCTCGATTAGGATCGAGCACTCCCCATGCAGTAAAAGTGCGCTCCGCAACATAATCCCACGCGACAAACAGATTGCCATCCGGCAGAGCTGTGGTTTGAGCGTGTTTGGCCATCCGCTGTTTTGAATCAAGAGGCTGCTTTATTGAGAATTTGGCTCCACCTTCCGTCAACGTCGCATAGTAGAGCCCCGGTCGCGCTACGCCTCCCACAAACCAAACTGCGGTCACATTGCCAGTTTTTCCAATGTTGAAGCTGGGGCCTGCAACGGGACAGCCGTTGACATTCCATCGATCCTCGCTGACGACCTTCTTTACAAAGGTCTGGCCGCCATCGTTTGACTGT
>JBDTUW010000673.1:0-3214 GCA_040007555.1 Acidobacteriota bacterium
AACTGACAACTGGCAACTGACAACTGGCAACTGACAACTGGCAACTGACAACTGATAACTGATAACTGACAACTGACTGAAACTGACAACTGGCAACTGCCATTTGCCGTCACCAACTACGGCGACTATGATTGTCGCCTATGTGGTTTTCCCCGAATTCACTCATCACCGCGCGCCCGAGGATAGTTCGAGACCAAAGGAGCGGACGACGACTCGTTCTCGCGTTTGGACTTTCGCTCGCCAGCCTGATCGTTGCCAGAGGCGCCTGGGCTCAGGGACAGTCTCCAGGCCCGTCTCCTTCTCCCACACTAGTCGAGACTCCCGCACGGACTGATTCCCTGACTACCACACAACTCCTCTGGAGAGTCGAATCGCTTTCCCTCGTGCTTCAGGACATCTCCAACCGGTTGTCATCGAGCGCAGATATTGAAGCGTTGAATGCGGGTCTTGAAGCCCGGGAAGAGGAGGTTCAGGCAAAATCCGAGGCCACGCTCGGTACGCTTGGGGGAACGCCGACCCTCACCGAACTGGATGATGCGGGTCAGTACTGGCGCGCATTGTTGGCAGGCAATGTTGCCTTACACAACCAGTTATCGAGGCGCGCGGCCATTGTTAATGAAGATGTCTTCGCACTCGAGCGAGAACAGCAGCAATGGCAGGGAATCGTCGATCAGAATCAGAACCCGAACGCAGTCGATGCAGTCTATGACCGTGTCCGCGATGCGCTCCTTCAGATTCAGGCCCTCGTCGGACGCGCGAGCGATCAGCAGCGGAGCGTGGTTTTGCTTCAGTCGCGGCTCGCCGCCGAGGATGCTCTTGCCAACGATCTTCTCTCCCGCGTCAATCGAGAGAGACAGCAGTTTCAACGGCGACTGTTCGATCGAGACAGCCTGCCGATCTGGAAATTCAAGGCGCGGAGAGAATCGGGCGAGGCGGTTGACATAGCTGCGAACGGGCCAATAGGAACCTACTCGAGTGTCGATTTCAGGTCCATTCGCGAACAAAGCGGCAGGCTGACGGCGATCGCCCTGGTCTTTCTGCTCAATCTCGTCATTTCACTCAGCCTCAAGCGCAAATGGATGAGACGCGCGGCTGAGAGCACCTACCACGCGCAGGTCGCCGAAATATTTCGTCATCCCGTTGCGCTCTCTCTGCTGGCTGCGCTGATCATGACGGGATTGGTTAGTCTTAGCGTTCCGCTCGCTTTGTTAAGTCTCATGGGCCTGGCAATGCTGATCCCGGTCCTTCGACTTCTCCCCGCGGTTATCGGGCGCCACTGGCGACCTCTGCTTTATCTGCTCGCGGTGAGTTTCATGCCGACGGTTATCCGTCACACGCTGGTATCGCCATCGCCACTGATCCGCGAGCTGGACGCGCTTTTCAATCTGGGCGTCGTCCTCTGTTTCTGCATTTTCACACTGACGCGTAAGTTTCGCGAAGCCACGGGAGCGGATTTCTGGTCTCGCGCCACCATCAGGGCTGCACGTATCGCGATATTTCTTCTTGTTATCGCTCTTGTCGCAAATGTTTTTGGATTCCTGCGTCTGTCGCAAGTCCTATCCCGAGCGACGATTTACAGCACGTTTGTTGGAGTCATCCTCTTCACGACGGTGCGTCTGACGATGATCACTCTCAATGCGGTTCTGAAGACCGATCGCGCTCGTGCTCTGGCGACCGTCAGGCTTCGCAAGGCGCTGATTCTTCAGTGGACAGAACGGGTGCTGGTGACGATTGGCGTTCTTTTCTGGCTGATCACGACAACTGAGCTCTTCTTGGTTCGAGAGCCAGTGCGCGCCGCGCTGCTGGGGATTCTGACCTGGCGATTGACTCTCGGCACGCTCAGCACTTCGCTCGGCAGCGTTCTGACCGTACTAGTCGTCCTCTTCGTGGGGTTCGGGTTTTCGACTGCGGTGAGATTTGTGCTCCGCGAAGAAGTGCTTGCGCGCGTGCACCTCTCGCGTGGCCTGCCCGAGCTGATCACGACGCTTCTCTACTATGGATTGATCATCCTCGTCGTGATCATGGCGTTTGGAGCGGCGGGTGTTGAGTTCAGTCGCCTTACCCTGCTGACGGGAGCGCTCGGAGTTGGTATCGGTTTCGGGTTGCAGAATATCGTCAACAACTTTGTTTCGGGCTTGATCCTGCAGTTTGAGCGTCCGATTCATGTCGGCGACATTCTCGAGGTCGGCGGCTTGAGCGGCGAAGTAACACGGATCGGTGTCAGGTCGAGTACGATCCAGACTGCACAGGGTGCCGAGGTCATCGTCCCTAACGCCGAATTGGTAGCGGGTCGAGTCATCAACTGGACGCTCTCTTCAGAGCGGCGACGCGTCGATATTCCGGTGACTGTCGCGCACGGCACCGAGCCAAAGCGCGTCGTCGACCTCCTGATTCGTGTTGCCCTCGAGAATCGAAGCGTCATGCGAGCGCCCGAGCCCGTCGTCCTCTTCCAGGGAATGAGCGAGACCGGCCTCACCTTCGAGTTGCGATTCTGGGCGCCCGATCGAACGGCCTATCCCCAGCTGAAGAGCGATGTGGGGCTGGCTGTCATCGAGGCCATGACGGCGGCAAAAATCGAGGTTCCAACCACTCAGCGGGATCTGTATTTGCGTGCGATCGAGGAAACCATCAAAGAGAAGTTGGGCGGCACCCTCGCCGTCGGGAGTAGCGAGTCGCCCCAACCGACAGCAGATGGAGTCGATCGAACCCGTATCGAGAGGTGAGAGTATTTGTTTCGCGTCCGTCACTTTCCACGCCGACGCAAGGCGAAGAGAATCAAACCCACCGTAGTCCAGACCAGTACCCGCGCCTTCCGCGCAATTGCGAGTGTCACGCCTGCCGAAACCCCAAGTCCCAGTGCCCCGGTGAGCAGACCCGTGCTGATCTCATCCACGCCAACTCTTGCCGGAATAAAAGCGAAGACCATGTTAACCGCGCGATTGGTCGCCTCGAGAATAAACGCGGAGCCAACACTCGTCTCGAATCCGAGGAGCCGTAGTGTCAGCCACGTCTCCACGACACCGAGAATATGAAACGCCGCCTCGCACGCGGTGACCATGACAAAATCGCCATGCCGCTCCCGATAGAACTGAAAGACGTGGTTTTCAAGCATGCGCAGGTGTGTTACCTGACGCTTCCATCGCCTGCTGAATCCAATCAGATGTAAACCACGTCTCGCCCATTCGCCAATGGCCGAGAGGATCGCCCAGCGGCG
>JBDTUW010000674.1:0-3211 GCA_040007555.1 Acidobacteriota bacterium
TGACCGTGTTGGTCAGATTCAACGTCAGGTTTAGAGGCTCGGCAACCATGGCTTGATCCATATGCGTGAAGCCTTTGACGGCCTGGACCAGCCCGGAGATGCGCATGGCAGCATCCTGAATCTCAGCGGTCAGCGCGCGAACGGAGCACCCGGCTGCGGCCCACCGAAGCACTGCCTCGAGTGAAGGAGAGCCGACCGCTTCAGCAAGCCGGTCAAGCTCGTCGATCGCGACTGCGGTATCCGCAAGCGGTCCGGCAATCGATGCATCAAGGCCGTGATCGGCGAGCCAGTCGGCGATGGTGTCCTCGCGTTCGGCCTGTTGGATGGGAGAAAGCACACCTTGTATGGCGAGGCACGACAAACGTATCGTATCGATGGCGGCGAGTTGGGGATCAGTTAACCGCGAGGCGCCGAGCGCTCGTGATGCTCGCTCCGCGTCCTCCAGGCTCTCTTGAAGCAGCGCCGCGCTGCGTTCGATCGCTGCGGCTGGGTTATTCAGTTCGTGGGCCAGGCCAGCCGAGAGCTTCCCCAGTGAAACCATCTTCTCGTTGTGCATGTCACTCGAGGTAAAAAGCTTTGCTCGATCGACCATCTTGTGGACGAGGATCGATGTGATCTGATGGCAGTTTCGAATCAACTCGGTAAAGTGGTCACGATGGAGGCCCAGAATCACCGAGGGCTCAAGCGCGACATTGTCACCGGGAGGACTGACCAGCCGGGAGTACGGGAGCAGGCCGGTGACCTCCCCAGCCCGCCATTCCATTACTTTGTTCCGCCCGGAGCCCCGATCGACGAAGATGGCGACATGTCCGGAGAGCACGACCCAGAGCCCCTCCACGGTCCCGCCTTTCGGAGTCAGGACGTCCCCCGGATCAAGATGCCGAACTGTCCCGTGTGAGGCCAGCCAAGCGAGTTCTTCAGGCGGTGCCGATCCGAGGGTCTCGTGTTCGGTCAGCTGATCGACAAGATCTGTTGTTGTCATCATATGTTCTCTCCTGTTCTCTCCAACTCGCCATCTTAGCGATAGGGTCTTCAATAGTGAAGTCGCTCCAAATTTGGGCAGTGGTTGAGTTTGCTTGCGGAGGAGCTTGTCCGAGGTCTAAGGGACGAACTCACGCGAAGCCGCGAAGGCGCGAGTTTGTCCCTTAGACTCGAGCTGACTCTCAGCAACTCCGAGTTGTCTTAAGCGCTGAAGTTTGCTCCAGTACGCAGGTGGGAGTAAGCTCGTCATCCTATGAACACTCGACGACAGTTTCTACTGCGAGCGCCCCTCGGCGTGCTCGCTACGGCTACGGCATGTAGCAACGAGGCGTCGACAACCGATGTGCGACCGGCCCCGACGACGGCCGGCGCTCCGCCGACATTCGGCACTGGCATCGGCTCCGGCCCCGTCGTAACACCGGCAACCTTCGCTGAGGCGGAGAAGCTGATGCAAGTCACGATGACACCCGCCGAGCGCCAGCAGGCCTCCGACTCGTGGCGCCAGTCGTTGGCACCCTACCTCGAGCGTCGCACCGGCCCACGCAAAGTAGCAATCGCAGCCAATGACGCGCCAGCCGCACTCTGGAACCCGATGCTTCCGGGGATCGCGTTGGCATCCTCACCTGATCTTTTTGTCCGGTCGAAGGCCGACGGTGTGCCACTACCATCATCAGATGACGCGATCGCCTTCGCACCTGTGACGCAACTGTCGAAATGGATCGAATCGCGGCAACTCACGTCCGAGCGACTGACGAGTATCTATCTCAGTCGCATCGAGCGGCTCGATCCAAAGATTCGGTCGATCATCACCCTCACCAAGGATCACGCTATCACACGCGCGAAGGCCGCCGACGCCGAGATTGCCGCTGGCAAATACCGTGGTCCGCTGCACGGAATCCCTTATGGCGTAAAAGATCTCTTGGATACGAAAGACATCCCAACAACCTACGGCGCTGAACCATTCCGCAATCGTGTGCCAACGGTGGACTCCGCAGTTGTACGGAGGCTGAATGATGCCGGCGCGGTTTTGTTGGCGAAGCTCTCGCTCGGCGCGCTTGCGCTCAACGATATCTGGTTTGGCGGCCAGACGATGAACCCGTGGCTTTTGGAAGAGGGCGCCTCGGGATCCAGCGCTGGCCCCGGAGCGGCAACGGCTGCGGCTCTGGTAGCCTTCTCTATTGGAAGCGAGACTGGCGGGAGCATCGTTAGTCCCGCGATGCGCTGTGGGGTGACAGGGCTGCGCCCAACGTTCGGCCGCGTACCTCGAACCGGCGCGATGACGCTCTGCTGGTCTCTCGACAAGCTCGGCCCCATGACACGCACTGTAGAAGACTCAATGCTTGTGCTTCGGGCGATCAGCGGGCCAGACGCGGGCGATGCATCGAGCGTGCCGAGCCGCCTGAATTTCGACGCCACGGCGCCAGTTGCAGGTTTGAAAGTCGGTTACATCGCACAGTGGATGAAGGAGAGCCCTGCTACAGACGTCGACCGGGCTGCAATGGAGACGATCAGGAAGCTAAGAATGGAACTGAAGGAAGTGACGCTTCCCGATTGGCCATATAGCTCACTGATGCCGATCCTGTTTGCTGAGGGCGCGGCATCGTTTGAGGAGTTGGCGCTCAATCACGAACTCGGATCACTGAAGGTACAGCTGAGGGATGCGTGGCCAAACCTGTTCCGCGAGGCCCGATTTCTTTCCGCGGTGGATTTCGTGCAGGCCGATCGGTTCCGTCGTAAGGTGGCCTTGGAGATGGCACGCATCTTCAGGGAGGTCGACCTGCTGATCGTGCCATCACTGCGCGACGAGCAGCTCACGATCACGAACTTCACTGGTTATCCATCGCTCACGCTGCGGGCCGGGTTTGTGGAGATCTCGGAAGCGCGAAGCGACTGGGCGCCGGATCCGGCGAATCCACTGCCGAAGTTCAGTCCACCGCGTCGCGTCCCGCACGGCATCACTATCCTCGGGCGCCTGTTCGAAGACGGATTGGTCGGGCGGGTGGGACTGGCACTCGAACGGGAGTTCGGTGTGGTTAGCGAAAGGCCGGCCGGGTTCCAGGGAGATTCAAGAACGAGAAGAGGTGATGCCATGAACCGCTCGCGGCTCGCGCCAGGACATTATCTGAGGAGCAGTGCTCTGACCCCTTGGGATCACAGATCAGAATGAAACAATGGTCTTTCTCGATAAGTGAACGGTTTGACCGGAACGATGCCGGTTGGGGAACATGAA
>JBDTUW010000675.1:0-3207 GCA_040007555.1 Acidobacteriota bacterium
GTTGAAATCTTTATTCGCCACACCATACGCGCCTTTGAAAATCGGAACGCCATCTTTTGCTAACAGCACCGTGCCCGAAAACACGTCGGCGTCGGCCAGTTTCTTCATGAACGTTTCCAGTTCGCGCGCCATTTGTTGTTTGCTCAAGGCTTTGGCGGCCACAGCGTTTGCAGGCGGTTTGGGTGGGCGCATTCCGATCCCTGCGATGCGGTAGGGAGGTTCGCCTTCAACGCGGACGAGCAGCGCCATCCAACTTCCGGTTAAATTAGTTTTCAGTCGAGCGGTCACTTCATTGGGTTGAGTGTCTTGCACGCCGTCAAACACAACACCGCGCGTGCTGTCCTGCAACTGCGAAAAGAATTCGAGATGCTGCTCCATTGGGATTCGCATGAATACCGGCGCAAAGTTTTCGGCCACATACTTTTGATAGGTGGCACGATTGCCGGAGTTCAGGAACTGAACCAGTTCCTTGATGCGACGTTCTGCGGGAGCTTCCGATTGCGAAGGTTGCGCAACCACCGAGAACGCGTAAATCAGCATTCCAATTAGCGATGCGATCCTGAGCCTGGTCTTCATAGTGGATTCCTCTCGGTTTAGACAAATTCCCTGCTGGCACTGACAATTATCAATACGCTCGCGGCAAACATTTTGACAATGGATTATGATGATATCCGGTATTCACACTATGAATTTGCAAACCATTGATCTGAATCTGCTGGTTGTCTTGGAAGCGTTGGTTGAGGAGGGCAGTGTCACTCGCGCGGCGAAGCGCATTGGCTTAAGCCAGCCGGCGATGAGCAATGCGTTGGGAAGGCTGCGGCGGACGTTCGATGATGCGTTGTTGGTGCGAACCGCCGAAGGCATGGTCCCGACACCTGCCGCCCAGGCTCTAATCATTCCCGTGCGGCTGGCGCTGACTCAATTGCGGGAGGCGTTGGAAGAAAAGGCTGAACTTGATCCTACGGCAATGGAACGAACGTTTCACTTGCTGACGAGCGATTACGCCGAAATCACGTTGGTTGCGCCGCTGTTGCCGGTACTGCGCGCGGGCACAGGCTCCATTAAGCTGCGTATTCAGCGCCCGCCTGGCGTATTTGAGCCGCCATCGACCTCGTCGTTGGCGGATTCGTCTGATCTGGCGATTGGGTTTTATCCTGATGCGCTGGCGCTCGACACGCGGCTGCATTCGGAGTTGTTATGGGAAGAACGCAACGTCTGCCTTATCAGCGCCAAACATCCCACAATTCAAGGCAAAGTCTCGCTCAAACAATTTGCCGAAGCCGAACACGTCGCATTGTTTTATAAGCCGCAAGGACCGGGCGTGGTGGATACACTGTTAGCGCAGGAAGGCTATACGCGAAAGATTGCGGTGCAATCGCCGCATTTCGCCAGCCTGCCGTTCATGGTGTCAGGTACAAATCTGATTGCGACTGTGCCAGAGCGCCTTGCGCGACGGTTCGCACGCCAACTGCGGCTGCAAGTGTTACCGGTTCCGCTTGATTTGCCCGCCTTTCGCCTGACGTTACTGTGGCATCAACGACATCATTCTGATCCACGGCATCGCTGGTTACGTCAGATCCTGATTGAAACGGCAACAAAACTGGCAAAGAGCTAGCGTGGTTCTGGACGAGGCTGGTTTCGTAGAGTGAACATATTGTCTTGGCGTCGGAGCTTCCCGCCCCCAGACAGTAAACTATTGGGTCGGGCGTGTCTCATCATTGTTGACACCGAGGGCACGTCTAGGCAATGTGGCAGGTGGTTTAGTCGGGTCTGTTCAAGAAGCGACGCATACGGCATGCACCCGACGCCCCTCCAGCACGATTCTCATGTAGTTACCTGGGGGGCAGGTGATGCAGGGCGTCGGCCCGACACAGGAATCGGATGCAGCACATTGTCACCTCGCGCGGAATCGATTTCGAGGCGTACGCCACCTGAGCTCCGGAACACCCGGGGCGATTCAACCTCCACCAGGATATTGCTATGAGATTTCTCTTCGTCTTTTCCATGGCCTTGACGGTGATCGCGAACGTAGCCTACCACTTCTGCCAAAAGGCGATCCACCAGGACGCAAATCCGCTGGTTTCGCTGTTCTTCACTTACCTGATCGCGATGCTGATCACTCTCATTTGTATTCCATTCTTCTATCCGGGCCTTCAAATCGTGCCGGCCGTGAAAGGACTCAACTGGGCGACGTTTGCTCTCGGCTTTGGCATCGTCGGACTAGAGCTCGGCTTCCTCCTTGCATATCGCGCGGGCTGGAACCTGTCGCTTGGCGCGCTTTACTCCAACGTGATGGTCACCGTGCTGCTCCTGCCAATCGGCGTCGTGGTCTTTAAAGAGACGCTCACAAGGCGCCACTGGGCGGGCCTCGCGTTGGCGCTCACGGGGCTGATTCTACTCGCGAAAAAATAGGAGACGGCTGAGACACCGCTGCGCCATCGAGAGGCGGCGTGGCGACCGGATCGAGCTGTTGATACTGCGCCCGGAGCCTCACCTTCAGGTCCTCCGCAATCCCTTCCGAAGGCTTTCATGCCGCATTCGTACTAGAAAGGGATAGGCCGGTCACTAAAGAACGCGCCTGTATCGCTAGTCCGGTGACGGGTAGAATGTCAAGTTTTATAGCAAAAAAACTTGACGATGAGAGGCTTCCGGATCGATACTGGCACCATGGGAACGAGCACCACATCCGCCGGATCGCGCCAGATCATGAGCCTCGTCCGCCAGCGCATCGAACGCGGCGGCGAAAGGCTGTGGCGGCTTGAAGACTTCCGGGATCTGCCCTTCACGGCGGTTGCGCAAGCCCTCTCGCGCCTGACCCGTCAGGGAATGCTTGAACGCCTCAGCAAGGGCGTATATTACCGCTCCCGGCAGACGCCGTTCGGCAAGAGCCTGCCGAATCCGGCCGCCATCCAGGAACTGGCCTCCCGCCGCAAGCAGGTCTTTCCCTCCGGGATCGCCGCCGCCAGTCTTCTGGGCTTCACGACGCAGACTGCGCGGCGCGGCGAGGTCGCCACCAGCGCCCTCAGTCTGCCCCGAAAGCTCATCGGTGCCGATACGCTCGTCCACTCAAGACGACCGGAGGCTTGGGCCGGGCTTTCGGATGCTGATGCCGCGCTACTCGATTTCCTGAGGCGCGGAGGCAAGACAAGCGAACTGTCGCCGCGGGAAACCGTCCGCAGAACTCTGGCGCTCATTTCTGAAAAGGGC
>JBDTUW010000676.1:0-3191 GCA_040007555.1 Acidobacteriota bacterium
GTGGTCAGTTGGCACCCGGCTCTCTGCTTAACTTACTGGGGTTACGAACAGGGTGCCGCAGGGGTATCAGCGCGCGGCGTTTTTTGGTCGTTCAAGCACAATAAGAGACATCGAGGTTGCGACCTCAATTGGCGAGGCACACCGCTTTATCAACAAGACTCTGGATGTAACACCCAGCTGCTGTGAAGATGTTCGCCGCGGCAATGCAAGTTCTAAGACGATTGTCGGCGGCCCCGATGCAATCCGATAAGGTCTGGCCTTCACCTTCCTCGCGTGTTCTGATGATCAACCTTGCGTAAAGAGTGCCCACAATGAGGACCGCAGTAACAAACAACGCCGCTATTAATAGGTCCGCAATAAACATCAGGGGAGCGGGGGGCGGATCAGGTGTGGTCGCTCCACTAAAACCGGCCCGGATCATTTTGAATTCGTCTTTGCGACCAAAGCTTGGCGACAAGTTTTGTTGACTGATACGCTTGATCTTCTCGGATGCATCCTTCAATCGCTCCGCTGCTCGCCGCAATACCGCCGCGTCCGACTCGGCGCTTTGACGCATACGCGTTGTCAGCGACTCGGCCCCGTCCAGCTTGAGGACGGCTTTGCGGTCGGCCTCAATCTCTTTGGCAAACGCCTCGGCGGCCACCTGACTGGGTGCTCTTTTCCTGACAGCGTTTGCCAAGCTGGAATCGCTGAGGCCGATGACGACAAGCTTAGAGAAAAAGAGCTTCAGGTTGGGTCGCTCGCGGTCGAGGATGGCGATCGCCCGCTGGAGGTCCTCGGTTTTGTCCAGCTTCATAGTCGCGATGCCGCTCACGGCGCGGATGGCGCTGTCGTAAAGCGCGGCCTCGCTCCTGAACTGCGACTCGCTTTTCAAACCGGCGGCGCTGTGGGTGGCTGCTACACTTGCCTGTGAGACCCACAATTGAGGTTGGCTGATTAGAATGAAGCACAGGGCGACCGCAGTAGCTGCCTTGAACGTGATGGAGATGGCGGTATTCTTCATGACAATTGTTCCTTTGTCTCCTCGAAGGAGAGGCCAATGAAATCTAAGGGCGCACGGTGGTTGTTACTACTGCAGCACCCTGTTCGAGCAGACGCCGACGACGTTAATCCCCCTAAACTTGACCTGGTAGAAACGATCAGCATTCAACCCATTCAGCGTCCATGATGTTGTGACCCGGTTTTGCGACGCACGAAGCAATTGGTTTGCCGGAGGCTGGCTGGCAATGCTAACCGTTCCCAGATTGCTCTGTGGGGCGCCGTCGCCGTTTATCCACGAGGCACTCGCGCCACTGTAGATAAAGTCATTTTGATCGCACGCGGTTGTGCCTGTCTGGAGAGGCGTGATGGTTATTTCGTCCGTCCCGCTGATCGCAAAGCCACCGCCGTTGCTGTGTTTGACGGAGAAGTTGTCATTTGGGCTGACGCTGCCTAAGACCGTCGAGCAGTTGACGCATTCGAAGCTCGTGTTGTTCTCGTTCTGCTGAAGTGGAAGCTGCACTGTGGTTGAGCTACTCGCGCCAAAAGTGTTACGTAGAAACACTTGTATGCTGCGCTCGGCCTTGAGCCTTTCAGCGACTACAAACATGCTCCCCCCAGCAACATTGCTTGTGTTGTCGGGTATGAGCCGGTATTTGAGATTGCCGGCATATGTAGCGACGACCTGGCTGTCGGTAGGGTCGAACGTGCCCGCCGCGAAGTGTATTTCAAAACGCGGCCTAACCTCTGTTCCGCCGTTGCGGGCGATGCTTGTCAACGATGGAGTGCCAGAGGAAGCTGTCAGATTGAGCTTGATCTGTCCACTGACAGTCCCCGACGGATCACTCGCGCTCACGGCGATCGCGATGGTGGCGGGACAGGTCGGGCAGGCACTGAACCTTAGTCTCCCCACAGCGTTCGGGGCCGAGACACTTTCCTGAAGGAATTGGACCGCGCCTTGGGGAACTCCCGGTGGAAGGGTGCGCGAAAAGCGGACGTTTGACCTCCCGTCCCTCGTACGGATTTCGAGGATCTTTTCTACGCTTCTGGGGACGGCAAATTCCGGTGTCGAAAAAGAGGTGCCGGTGGGAGATGAGCCAATCGGTTTCGCGATGCCGTCAAGCGACACGTTGACGAGGGCGAGCGGCTTCAGGTCACCAAGTTGAGACCCGGGCTTGGGTATAGGCTGTGGACCTTGAACCACGGCCAGGCTTCCGCGTGCTCCCGCTGAAACCATGCACAGCATCAACAAAACGAATGTAATCAGGCCGAGATGCTTCTTCATAATTCTTACCTCCATTCAATTGACTGCTGCTTCTTTTTGCGCGACACCGGTGATTTTCGACTCGCCAGTGGCGGTGACCTTTGCCGTGACTGACTCAGGTGCAAAGTTGGAACCGACGGCGAGCGAAGTCAGGGTTATTTCCGTCGAAGTTTGAGTACCCGTCACAGTTTGCGAAAATTTGTTGGCTTTCCCTTTAAAGATCAGCTCGCCCTCCACCTTGAATTGAGTAACGCGCTGGCAGGTAGAGAGATTGGGAGTCTGCCATTGCACCCTGACTTTGGGATGGAAGTCCTGCCCCGGACGATCTGGCGCAGGCACAAGCCCAGTCATCGCCGCCTGCGGAACCAGCACTGTGATCTGACAGGGCGCGGAGCCAACCAAAGTCGGCCCAGGCCCAGTAAAGACGCCTGACCCGGTGATCGCCGCGGTCGCAGTGGCGCCAACTTTGACGGTCACTTTCCGGGGCCGGGTCTGTGCGATGCCATTGAATGGAATGTGTGCGCCAAGTTGGTTTCCTGGGACGGCGCTTTCAAAATCTCTCGTCTGCCCGTTTGCAAAGGTGACAATCCCGCTGACTTTGAAGCCGCTGATGGTGAAACAAGAGGGTTTACTCGCAGTCCACGTCAGGTTGACGACGTGCTGCTGCGCCGGTGCTTCAGGCGTGACGCTCACGAAGTTGATATTGATCCCGATATCAGGGCAGATAATATCGAATGCAACCGATTGGTTTCCGGGTGCAAGATCAAGAGCCGCACTTAGCGGCGATCTTGCCAGGCTGGAGAAAAGCTGCGAAAAGAGGATAACTCCTGCCAGGATGGATCTGGCGACCAGGCGACGTTTCATAACCCACACTTCCTTTCGTTGCTGGAAGTGTATTCGCGGAGATTGTCCCGTCGTTACCGCTTCACTTCCCGTTGCTTTCACCTAC
>JBDTUW010000677.1:0-3188 GCA_040007555.1 Acidobacteriota bacterium
TATGACCATTAAGGAACAGGAACTTACCGCTCATCTCGCGCTGATTGCCTAGTATCCCTTCGAAATTGAACGATTTTCTCTCAACCCTGTTCAATATTGGACTGAAGCGCTTTTTGAATGCGCCTATTCTACCGTTTCAAGAAAGTAAGATTTAGAAATAGGGCCTGAGAAGGCCGAAAAACGGAGGCGAACCATGCTTTGGACAATTGTCGTGATTCTGATTGTACTGTGGCTGTTGGGTTTTATTGGTCACATCGGCGGCGGGTTGATTCACGCGCTGCTTGTGATTGCAGTCATTGTCGTCATCTACAACGTGGTGACCGGTCGTCGAGGCTGAACTTGACAGAGATTTGATCTGCACTTGTTGCCCAAGGGAGGGCGCCCGGCTGGTTGGGAGAGGAGTTAGTGAAATGAGACTGACTGTTGGCAGTAAAATGAGCTATCCGTCTCAAGGCCCTTGCCTGCTGGGTGCTGTGGTCAAGAAGGTTGTAGCTGGCACGTTGCTTAATTTCTATCAGTTGGAGCTTCTGGACGAGAGCGGGGGTGAGCTGTTCGTCCCGGT
The DNA here is from genome assembly GCA_040007555.1 of Acidobacteriota bacterium. GTDB lineage: Bacteria > Acidobacteriota > Blastocatellia > RBC074 > RBC074 > JANNRD01. Next base: position 563 of record JBDTUW010000677.1, read on the forward strand.
CGATAAGGCGCAGACCAGCGGTTTGCGACTCCTGATCAAACGCACCGAGATTCCCAAACTGCTTGAGCGGCTGACGCAGAGCGTCGGCACAGTCAAGGACTGGAAGCAACGCGCGAATGACAACGTCAAGCGGCTCATGTCGGGATCTGCATTTGATCTGGCCGAGGTCATTGACTCATTGACGGGGTTGAGCGAGACCAAAGAGCTTTCGCTTCGCGAGCAATGGATACTGAGCAAGGCGCGCAGGCTCCTGGTGAGCGAGATTGCGGAAGTCTTGAAATCGACCAGAACCGCCGCTGAGGAGCAGGTTGATCAGGCGCTCAGCGCGCGCGAAACCGCGAAATTACCAAAAGCCCAGGCCGGGTCACACTGATTCCGGCGCCAAGTTTTTAGATGTCTCGAGTACCGAGTAAGGATGATCTGGGGCGATTGTCCTGTACTCCTGAGGGGTGTAGTCACGGGGACGCGGCAACACTCCATTCTGGGTGAGAGATCGGAGGGGGCAAGTTTTTGAATGGTCTCTCACCCACTTTTTCCCTCGACATATCGGATTGCCAGCCAGCCCCGCCCAAACAGACAACCTGTAATGTGCGCTAGCGCACCGACCGTAATATCGGTCATGCAGTAAGATGACACTTCCTGTACTGGCACTACTCCACCCTTGAGCCGCCCCTTAAGTCTCTGATGAGTTTTCGGCTGAACGCAACTGCAGCGCGAAGCTTCTTTGAAAGAACCCTGCCTATCAATCGTTCAGTGTCAGGTCGGCAGCGAATGGTGCCTCATGGATGTAGTCATGGGACACGACTACACTCCCTTCTGGGTGGGAGATCGGAGGGGGCCAGGTTAGTATGATCTCCCACCCATTTTATCATCGCGGGCGAATCAGTGGCTCGCATCGACACCAACCACTCGAGACGGCCGTCTGGTGACGGAATTGACGATTTTCGTGTGAACCTGCGATGATCACATCCATAAAGGAGTGGGCTCTGACGCGTTAGACCCCACTATCTTTTGGGCTGGGAGGCGCCGGAGAAGAGTCCATAGGAAGTGATCTCGCTCAACTTGTTCACCCGGATACACCCGGATACACCCGGATACGTTGGTACCGTTTCTCTGTTACCTGCTCACTCAAGAAGCGTTCCTGCCAGAGTATCAGGCCACACTGCTCCGATCCGCGCGATCGTCTGCTAATCATTGACCGCCAAGGTGCCGCTCCGCCCTCGCATCTGGTTCGTTCCGACTGCTGGTTCGTTCCGACTGATAGATACCCGAGAAGTGAGCCGATTCTGAGCAGCTGAGATAGGCTGGAAGCGGAGGCGCTTCACGAATGAATGGCCAGATCACAGATTCATTCGCATGCCGCCGACCCTTCCTTCCCTGACGCGACAGGTGAATCGCCGCGCAGAACGGATATTGACGTACGAAATTACGACCAGGCTTCCGGGAAATGCACGATATGCGATGGTCGCGGTCTGAGGAGTCGGCTAGAGAAAAGCTCGCTCGCCATCATTATCTGGCGAAACTGGCTCAATTCGATATTTGGGCTAATTTGGGCTCGGTAGTAATCACTTCGAAGGCATCTCCGCTGCTTCCTGGAGAGCCGGTGGCGAGGGGCAATTTGGAAAGAACTTGAACGCTGCACCCGTCGCCGTGGATTGAGCAGCGAGATGAGGCGAAATGAGAATGCCGTTTGCGAGGCTGCGACGCTGAGAGAAGAATGATCCAAGAAACGCCACAAGCTGACCTGTTCAAACAGAGAATGCGGGAATCACTCCGTCAGGAGACAAAAGACTCACGCGCCGTAACGATTCCAAAGGACACCCACGTCTACATGTGTGGAGACAGTGATGAGATGGTCTATTTCATCGAGAGGGGGCAGGTCAAGTTGCTCATGATCTCACCCGAAGGGAGGGAGTGTCTGCTGGCGATTCATGCCGGGGGAGATGTCTTTGGCGAGTTGTGCCTGTCTGGACAGGGTGCACGTCAGGAGACCGCGACGGCGATGGAAGAGACCGTCATCAAGCAGATTCCCTGTCCGCGATTCTTTGAACGCCTGCGCCGCGACGCTTTGTTCCCGGGCTTTGTCCAATATCTCACCGTTCGGATTGCGGATCAGCAGCAGGTCATCGCCAATCTCGTGACGGTGGATAGTGAGCAGCGGCTGGGCAAAACGCTCTTGACCCTCGCACGCACGCTCGGCAAGAAGGACCCTCGTAGCATCCGCATCGAACTCAAGATCACACACGAAGAGTTGTCAGAGATGGTGGGCACGACGCGTCCACGGATCAGTGTTTTCATGCAGCGCTTCAGGAATCTCGGTTTGATCGAGACCAATGAAGACCACTTCCTTGTCATCAAGGAAAACAAGCTTACCGCTTACCTTGCGCATATCGCGTGAGACCCTGGACGCCGCACAATGGATGGGCGCTTGGGGCCAGCCGATTCACTTCATGAAGACACTCCGTGCGGAGAACTGGCAGACCTTCGGCCGATTAGTGATCCCAGTTGGATCAGATCTTGTTCCTCGGAAACACTCCCGTTGGGGAACAGGAAGACTCACGCGAAGGTCGCGAAAGACGCGAAAGACGCGAAGAGGAACGGACAAAGAGAAGGCGCTACCGGCAAC
>JBDTUW010000678.1:0-3184 GCA_040007555.1 Acidobacteriota bacterium
AGCATCGGATCTTGTCTGGCCAGCCACTCGGCGGCGGCAACACCAATACCAGGGCGGTGTCGCTCCCACGGAGCTCCAGTTCCAAGGGATGCGTCGGCTATAGACATGTCGCTCTTCTGGAGCTTTGCATCACTTCGGCGTTCGCCAATCCCCCCAACGGTAGTTGGGGGATGCGCTGCGCCGCAGCGCAAAAGCCGCGAAGCGGCGGAAGTCCTCCAGCCCAGGGCGTCAGCCCTGGGTCGAGTTGCTCTCCAAGCAAGTGCCGAAGGCCCGAAAGACCGGTTTCCATCGACCGTCTTTCGGCCCTTCGGGGCTCCAAGAATTGAGGAACCGTGAACCCAGCGCTCACGCACTGGGCTAGAGGACTTTCACCGCTTCGCGGTTGGGATAAAATGTCCAAACTCGAGCCCCCCAACACAACGACAAGAGTAGCGCACACGAAAAATTGTCGGGTGCGTAGTGGTGACGGCTACGCCACGGTGACGGCTACGCCACGGTGACGGGTGCACCGCTCGTTGCCTTCACTCACTTTGTGCGGCGGATCGAGTACAGCCGGCTTTCCGTTCGTATCAATAAGCGCTCGCCTACCAGCGCCGGCGAGGCCTGCGCCATTTCGTCCAGTGTATTCACGTGCAGTAACTCGAACTTCTCGCCAGCAGCGATGACGAACGTCTGGCCCTCCTCGCTCAAGCAGAAGAGCTTCCCGTTGTAGGCCCACGGCGATGTCGTGAATGCCGTTGCCGCCGGATCGATCCGCGTCCGGTAAGTCATATTGCCCGTCTTGGCATCAAAGCGGCTGAGGATGCCCGTCTCGCCCAGCACGTAGACCGCGCCCTCGTAAGCGACTGGCGACGGCAAATATGTCCCGCCGCGCGCCTGCGACCAGGCGACGTACTTGTTCGAGTTCTCATCCTTTCCGAGTGAGATATCGCCCGTGGCGCCTGGACGCAGCGCGTACAACGGCCTTCCCCGCCCAGCATCGATATACAACAGTCCGTCGTAGGCGAATGGCATCGGGATCGGCGCCGCTGACATTCCCGACATGCGCCACAATTCCACTCCCGCCAGGTCGTAACTCACTACCTCGCCCGGTCCCACCGCCACGATCTCGGTGCGCAGCGCGTGCCGCCAGACAAAAGGCGTCACCCATGCAGACCGCTGCGCCGGCTGCCCCTTGCCGCCCAGGTCCCGATTCGTGCGCCAGACCTGCTTGCCCGTCATCTTGTCGAACGCCGCGATGTACTGCTGCTTTTCGTTGTCGCTGACGATCACCAGCAGGTTCCCGGTGAGCGCCGGTGAACTCCCCGTCCCGAAGTCGAGGTAGATCGGATTCGCATCGAGCGGCGTCTTCCACGCTGCCTTTCCCTTCAAATCAAATGCCCATAAGCCGAGGTTCGCCACATACACGTAAATAAACTTCCCGTCGGTTACAGGACTCTCAGATGCAAAGCTGTTCTTGCGGTGACGCCCGCCCGGCGGCCGCCCCGCGTTGAACTCATTCTTCCATTCCACCTTGCCGGTCTTCAGGTTGAGGCAATAGAGAAAGTAGTGCAGCGTCACCTCACTCGGCAGCTCGATGTCCCGCGCCGTCACACGCTCCATTATCTGCTGCTCCGAGAGTCCTTGTTTACTCAGCTCCGCGACGTACTCGTTGCTGTACTCGGTCCCGATCTGCGGCGGCTTCGATTTGCCATCCGTTGTGACGGTGGTGACGAACACCTTGTCGCCAGTGACGATTGCCGATGACCACCCACGACCTGGAATCTCCTGCGACCACTCAACGTTTTCGGTCTTCGACCAGCGTTCGGCCAGCCGCGCATGCGCTCCCACGGGATTCGAGTCCGGCCCGCGGAACTGCGGCCACGCGAGGTCCTGGCCATGAGCCGTGGCTGACAACATGAACAGCGAGGATGCGAGAAAGGTCTGGCTCAAGAGGCGGCGGCAGAATTGATTCGTAAGAGACTTCATCGAAATTGATACGAATGGTGGACAGGCTTTTACTGCTTTCAAATTATCCTCATTGCGATCGCTCTTTGTGTCGAAGAGAAAGGCCTTGGAATCTCTCGTTGACCTCGAAGCGGTTGGAAGAAAACTTCATGCCAGCATTATCGCTGAAACTCAGAAGCGTGATCGATGACCCACTCGCGGTATGTTCGCGCAGGTGCCCCGGTGATATCTGCGACTGCGGATGTCACAAATGCTGGCTGGCCGATCGCTGCCGCCCATGCGTTCAGCAGCATATCTATGACCGGCGGTGGCATGATAGTCAACAACTCCAGATGTGCTTCTTCCGGCGACATTTCGTCGAAATGCAGCACACGTCCGATCACTTCACCGATGACGCTTACCTGCTCGCGTTGCCTCAGGGATTGAGGCCCGGTCAGCACGTAGTCCTTCCCGTCATGGACATCCTCCGAGAGTATTCGGGCTGCGACAGCGGCAATATCACGTTCATGTATCGGCGCAGTTGGGACGTCCGCGTAGGGCCAGCGCACAATGTTGCCTGCGCGTATTGTCGGCGCCCACCAGAACAAGGTATTTGAAGCAAACATTCCGGGGCGGATGAGTGTCCACCGGAGTTCTGAGGCCTCAATAAGTCGCTCGATTTCCGCGTGCATCAGCGCAACCGGGTTTGGCTGCTGGAAGAATGGGTGCGGAGTGCGGTGCGGAGCGGACAGGAAGACGACTCGTGGGACACGTCTTGCAATCCGTTCCAGAGCAGGAGCAACCGCCGTGGGTGGGGCAGTCCATATCAGGAACACAGCATCGACATCTTCGAGCGATTGGTCGAGGGTCGTGGGAATTGTGAGGTCGCCGCGGACAGTCTCGACTGATGCGGGCAGGTTAGCGGAGTCTGGATTGCGAGTGAGGGCACGAACGCGGACATTAGTATTGATCAGTTGAGAGATGACTTGCCGCCCGAGGTTACCAGTGGCTCCGATGACGAGGATACGTTTCATAGCGAGAGAAGCTTAGTCGAGATGATCGGGAGATGTCTAATCGCTCTGCCTGGGCGTCATCGCTCGCTCAGGCAGCGATCGTGGGCATGAGGCTCTACTCGCACGGCCATCTCCTGGCCGTTGCACACTAGAGGGCGATAACGCCACAATATCGCATTTCCTGGAGCATCGACGGCGGGCGGCTGTTGACGACTTTCTGACAGTGCGCGAGATGGCATCTTCCG
>JBDTUW010000679.1:0-3184 GCA_040007555.1 Acidobacteriota bacterium
CTTGGAGTGCGCGCGGCTTGCCGCCGCTTTTCTTCGCTGCACCTTGGTGCAGCGTACGCTGCGGAGCACCGCCGAACCGCCTTTAGGCGGAATAGCGCGATATCCGAGATTCCGCCTAAAGGCGGTACTACGAACGCCGACTCCTGGCCCCTGCCACTGACAAGTGACAACTGTTCCGGTACTATACAATGCGTTCACTCATCGGATTGGAATCTTGAGGCAGGTCGTAACCATGGTAATCAGTCGGTTTGCGCAGTACGCGTGGGCAGTGCTCAGCTTCAATCTGCTAGTCATCGTATGGGGGGCCTACGTGCGTGCATCAGGTTCCGGCGCGGGATGCGGCAACCATTGGCCTCTCTGCAAAGGAACGGTGATACCACGTTCGCCGGCGCTCGAAACCATCGTCGAGGTGACGCATCGGTTGACCAGTGGGATCGCTCTTCTGCTCGTTATTGGTTTGGTGCTCTTTTCCTTCCGCGGGTTTCCACGCGGCCACGCGGTGCGCTACGCCTCCTTCATTTCCCTCTTCTTCATTCTCACCGAAGCCCTCATCGGAGCCGGGCTCGTTCTCTTTGAGTATGTCGCACAGAACGCCTCGCATGCGCGAGCGTTCTGGATCTCCGGTCATCTGATAAACACGTTTTTGCTGCTTGGGGCACTCTCGTTGACGGCATGGTGGGCTTCAGGGAAAGAGAAGCCCCAGAGACTGTTCGCCGGCCGCGACGGGCGGAAATTTATCATTGGCATGGCAGGCCTGATTATCCTGGGAGTAAGCGGCGCGGTAACCGCACTTGGGGATACATTGTTTCCGGCTGGTTCGCTCGCAGAGGGCGTCAGACAGGACATGTCCGCAACGGCTCACCTTTTCCTGCGATTGCGAGTCTGGCATCCGCTGCTCGCGCTCGCTGTCGGGATGGGTCTCTCCTGGATCGCCTGGAAGGTACGCAAATCTCCGCCTCAACCAGTAGTCATGAAGCTCAGTGTTACATTGAGCGCTCTTGTAGCCATTCAGTTGACGGCCGGCGCATCCAATCTGTTGTTGCTGGCGCCAATCTGGCTTCAACTAGTCCATCTGCTGCTCTCTGATCTGATGTGGATCGCGCTGGTGCTGCTTTCCGTAACGGTGGGAACCGGAGCATCTGCAAGTGATGGCCGGAGAACCTTGAGTGGGAGCCCTTCGCGTGAGCGTAGGCGAGGTCAAACACTGCCCTGGCAGCCGTGAATCAAGAACCTGGCCTCTCCTGGCGTCTCTTCCCTTCGTTAAATCGCTGGAATGGCAGCGGAGCCGCCGAGCATACGCGCGCATAATGAGCGAAGCTGATATCGAGTTGCGAGCCATCCGTGGAATTCCCGAGATTGTCGAAGGCGACGATCTCGGGATGCTGATCATCCAGGCAGCAACGTGCGCGACTCTTTTTCTTGAGCATGGTGACATACTTATCATTGCTCAGAAGGTGGTTTCAAAAGCCGAGGGGAGGCTCGTCGATCTTCAAAGCGTCGAGCCATCAGATCGAGCGCTTGCACTGGCTGCGAAACAGAACCGCGATCCGAGGTTGATCGAAGTCATCCTTTCCGAATCGACAGCGCTGCTCCGCGAAGATGCTCACGTCCTGATCACGGAGACGACTCACGGGTTTGTCTGCGCCAATGCCGGCGTCGACAGATCCAACGTCAATGGCGAGGACTGGGTTTCTTTGCTGCCGGCCGACCCTGATAGCTCTGCCCGCGGTCTAAGGGCGCGATTCAGGGAGCTTGCCGGCGTTGACGTCGCGGTGATAATCACCGACACATTTGGCCGGGCGTGGCGCGAGGGACTGGCGAATGCGGCGATTGGCATCGCGGGCCTGAATCCTCTGCTGGATTTCCGCGGGCAACGGGACGATTTCGGCAAGGAGCTTTCGGCTACCGTTCTGGCGGTCGCGGATGAACTCGCGGCCGCTTCGGGACTCCTCATGCGTAAGACCGCGCGGATTCCCGTTGTGCGTGTCCGCGGCTACGACTTTGAGAGAGGTGATTTCAGCGCCTCCGCGCTGATCCGGCCAAAGAATCGGGACCTATTTAGATAACGCAGAGGCGCAACAGGCCTCAGCGATTGGTTAATCTGTTCAGCAAATGATTACAGCGCTCGCCGGCGGAGTCGGCGCCTCAAAACTGCTCGATGGGCTGACACGCGCAATCTCTCCTGAAGAGATCTCGATCGTCGTCAATACCGGCGACGACATAGAGATGTTTGGTCTATACATCTCACCCGATCTCGATATTGTCACCTATACGCTCGCCGACCTGGTTAATGAAGCGACCGGCTGGGGTGTCAGGAACGACACTTTTCGCTCGCTTGAAGGTTTGAAGCAATACGGTGGCGCTGACTGGTTCAACCTCGGCGATCGCGATCTGGCGACTCATATCTGGCGGACGATGATGCTCCGCCAGGGTCACACTCTTTCCCAGGCAGCCGACCACATTCGGCGCTCACTTGGAGTCAGGTCGCGCCTGCTGCCGATGACCGACTCCTATACCCCGACGACCATTCTCTCGGATGATGGTGAGATGCATTTTCAGGAATATCTGGTCAGACGGAGGGCACAGGTTCCGGTTCGTGGCCTGCGCTTTGAGAACATTGAGAACGCCGCACCTGCGCCTGGAGTCATTCAAGCGATCGAGGAATCGAGCGCTGTCATCATCTGTCCGAGTAACCCTTTGATCTCGATCGGTCCAATTCTGGCCGTGCCGGGAATTCGGCAGGCGCTCCATGAGACCTCCGCCACTGTAGTCGCGATCAGTCCGGTAGTTGGCGGGGCATCGCTCAAGGGACCCACAGATCAAATGCTCTCTGATCTCGGAATGGAAGTCTCGGCCCTCCAGGTCGCAAAACTCTATGCTGACCTGCTGGATATTTACGTGATCGATGAAGCGGATGCCGCTGGATCAGATGCAATCAGAGAGCTTGGTTTAGAGGTGATAGTGACGCGAACCATCATGAGTGGGCCAGAAGAGAAGCTCGCATTGGCAATGACAACACTCGATCGCCTTGGCATCGAAAGATCCGCCTAACGCCTTGGAAGCACACCTTTGAAAGGCGTCGTCACGTAGCACAATTTAGGCAAATTGCGCTACAGGGGTCGACCTATTTCACGCCGATCAGTGATCCCATCGGATCAGAGCGACGCTGCATAGAAACACTCCG
>JBDTUW010000680.1:0-3181 GCA_040007555.1 Acidobacteriota bacterium
CGTAATAATCGTCCGAGGCATATGCATCGGCACGTTTCGTCAGGAAATTCTTGAGCGACTGATTTGTCGTCAGGGCGGCGGCTTCGCGGAGCAGTCTGGCCGAAGGTTCGAGAAACTCGCGATACTCCTCACTGTACGGCACGATCTTGAGCTTCCTGCTCTCATCGCGACGAATGACGGAAAAGAAGCCGGTGGCTTTTTTGCGCTCCGCTTCGGATAGTGTATTGACCCACGTTTCGAACTCCTCTTTCGTCATGTCCTCGGGATAAAAATTCGCTCCATGTGGCTTCTCGCGCGGCACGCCCTCGATAAAGGGTTCGTTCTTGTCGAGTCGAGACCACGGACCAACGTTAATCCGAAAGTAGTGGAGCTTAGATATTCCCTCTGGCGAACTGTCCCCTTCGAGTTTCTTGAGCAAGGCGTCATTTCCGCTCCATACCTGTCGACGGTAGAGCGGGTCGAGGTAGGCTGCCGCGTCGATGATTTTGTCGAGCGCTCGTCGATCACCTTCTGAGAGTCGGGAGGCGTCGGCGGTGATTTCCGTCGGGGCAAAGCGACGGATATTTGCCTCAAGCGACGAAGCGTCGGTCATTTTCGCGTCCTCCTTCTTCGTCTCAGTCGCTTGCGGCTGATTGCATCCCGCAAAAACGCTTAGCAGCACTGACAGGCCGAGAATTAGTCTGGGTTTCATATAGATCGGCTCTCCTTGAGTATCGATGGGACTTCCAAAATTATCATGGTGTGAAGAATGCTCTAAGTCATTGTTGTGCTGACGCTGAGACGTTTACGACTCGGAAATAATGACTCTACACAGCAGTCCTCCTCGTGATTGGCGTTGCCGGACACGTCTTGTCTCTTTTTGAACAGACCGCGCGATTATAATTGGTCTGGCATAGACGACCAAACTGCAGTTCCCCAAACGGCGAGTTTGCCAGCCGTTGAGTAATATCAACTCCAGGTCAAGGATAGGGCAAGGTCAGGCGATACGAATCAAACGAGCTCAACAAGTTCGAGCTGTCAGGCCAGGATGAACATTCAGCGAGAAGCGTCAGAATCAGAGCAGACAGCCGTAGCCTTGCACGAGCAGCGAGAGTGGCTCCGGGTTACACTCTCGAGCATTGGCGATGCAGTGATCACCACTGACACAAACGGCTTCGTCACTTTTCTCAATCCGGTCGCTCAGGCCCTGACCGGCTGGAATCAGGAAGAGGCGGTTGGCCGCTCCCTTGAAAGGGTTTTCAGGGTCGTCAATGAGGAAACGCGGCAGCCCGTGGAAAGCCTCTCCAAGCTCGCCCGCCGCGAGGGTACGGTCATTGGGCCGGCAAGCAACACTCTGCTTATCTCCAAGGAGGGTGTTGAAAGACCGATTGACGATAGCGCCGCGCTGATTCATAGCGCGAGCGGAGAAGTCGCTGGCGCCGTCCTGGTTTTCCGGGACATCACCGAACGCCGGAAGACCGAACGGGCCCTGGCTCAAGCCGTTGCCTACGGCGATGACATTATCGCGACTTTGCGGGAGCCCTTCATCGTTCTGGACCGAAACCTCCGGATCAGAACGGCGAACCGGTCATTCTACGAGTCGTTTCAGGTAGCGAGAGAGGAAACGGAGAACCGCCTTCTCTACGACCTCGGAAACGGCCAGTGGGACATCCCTATCCTGCGGAAGCTGTTGGATGAAGTCCTGACGCTCAACCGCTCGGTCCAGGACTTTGAGGTTGAGCACATCTTTCCGAGCCTTGGCCGCAAGATCATGTTGCTCAACGCCCGCCCATTTCCTCCAAACAGCCAAAGCCCGGAATCGATTCTGCTCGCCATTGAGGACATTACCGAGCGGAGCCGGGCGGAAGTGGCTTTGCTTGAATCGGAGGTTCGTTATCGGCGGCTCTTCGAAACCGCGCAGGATGCGATCCTCATCCTCGATGAATCGACAGGAAAGATATTCGATGCCAATCCGTTTATGGCGCATATGTTGGGGTATTCGCACGCCGAGTTGGTCGGAAAGGAACTCTGGCAACTCGGCATGTTCCAGGATGTTGCCGAGAACAAAGCAGCCTTCCGGTCACTGCAGAAACGCGGCTACATCAGATACGAGAATCTTCCGCTGAGGACCAAGGATGGGCGTCTGATAGAGGTCGAGTTTGTCAGCAACGCCTATCAAGTGGATCAGAAGACGGTCATTCAGTGCAACATTCGGGACATCACAGAACGCAGCCGCCTCGAGAGGACGACTCAAGTGCAGGCGGAAGCCCTGGCAGACCTTCTCCTTCGTAAGGACGAATTCCTGGCGATGCTCTCTCATGAGCTCCGCAACCCCCTGTCAGCGATCTTTAACGCGCTGCATGTCCTTAGTCTTCAGGCCGCCGACAACCCTCTCCAACAAAAAGCCAGGACCATTATGGAGCGTCAAGTCGCACAGCTGGCGCATCTTGTCGATGACCTGCTGGAGGTCTCCCGCGTCATCACCGGCCGGATTCAGCTTCATCAGCAACGCCTGGTGATGGGGGACATTCTGGAACGCGCCATTGAATCGACTCGGTCTGAGATTGACGGACACAAGCATCAGCTGTCGGTCTCGCTGCCGGCTGAACCGATCTGGTTGCAAGGCGACCCGACCCGTCTGGAACAAGTCATCGTTAACCTTCTCAATAATGCCGCCAAGTATACCGACGACGGCGGGCAGATATGGCTTTCAGCTCAGCAAGAAGGAGGCGAAGTAGTGCTGCGTGTGAGAGATACCGGCGCGGGCATCGCTTCCGAACTCCTCCCGCGCATCTTCGATCTCTTCAGCCAGGCTGGTCGAACGCTGGATCGCTCGCAAGGCGGTCTGGGGATTGGACTGAGCCTCGTGCAGAGGCTCGTCGAATTGCATGGAGGTACGGTCGAGGCTCACAGCGCTGGCCTGGGGCAGGGCAGCGAATTCATCGTGCGTCTGGCGGCTCTCGCGCCAGCAAGGGAATCAGTCTCTCCTGTTGCAGAAGTGAAACCGCCCGAGCAGATATTGCGGGTGTTGGTCGTTGACGACAACCTGGATTCAGCCGACATGCTCGTTATGACGCTGCAAATATTCGGGCACAAAGCTCAAGCGGCATACTCCAGCGAGACCGCCCTGGAAATGGCCATGGAATATCAACCCGATGTCATCCTGCTGGATATCGGACTGGGCGATATGGACGGCTATCAG
>JBDTUW010000681.1:0-3180 GCA_040007555.1 Acidobacteriota bacterium
GAGGTCATCCCGCGCATCAAGGAAGACCTCCTGGGGCTCTCGACCGAGCTTCTGACATCCCTTCGAGATGACCACGATGAGCTGACAGAGATCGGCGAGCTGATTGCTGGCTCGATCGCGGCTGAGCCGCCAGCGAGCAGCAACGAAGCGGGTATGATCCGCGACGGCTACAATCCAGAGCTCGATGAACTGCGAAGTCTGGCAAGAAGCGGCAAGAGTTACATCACCGCCATCGAGGCGCGGGAGCGTGGAAGGACCGGGATCAACTCGCTCAAGGTGAAGTTCAACAATGTCTTTGGCTACTTCATAGAGATCAGCAATGCCCACAAAGACCGTGTGCCTGCGGACTATGATCGCAAACAAACGCTGGTTAACGCGGAGCGATACACGACACCGGAGTTGAAGGAGTATGAAGTCAAGGTCCTCGGCGCCGAGGAGCGCATTCTCGAACTTGAAGTTTCCATCTTCAATGACGTGAGATCGCAGATCGCGCTCGAAGTGAAGCGGATACTGGCGGTTTCACGTGCGATGGGGGTACTCGACGTTATCGCCGCCTTTTCCTTTCTTGCGGCTTCAAGAAACTTCACGCGTCCGGTCCTCCACGAGGGCGATGAGCTGGAAATCTCTGCAGGCCGCCACGTCGTTATCGAAACGCTTGGCGAGCGCTTCACTCCAAATGACCTGAAGCTAAACAACACGACCGATCGCCTGCTGATTGTCACTGGTCCAAACATGGGCGGCAAGTCGGTGTATATCAAGCAAACCGCGCTGATCGTCATCCTCGCACATATGGGATCATTCGTACCGGCCCAGTCGGCTCGAGTCCCACTCACTGATCGCATCTTCACGCGGGTTGGCGCTTCCGATAATCTGGCGAAGGGGCGTTCGACATTTCTCGTGGAGATGATCGAAACCGCCAATATTCTCAATGCAGCGACGGCTCGAAGCCTCGTCCTGCTCGATGAGGTGGGACGCGGCACCGCGACCTTTGACGGCCTGTCACTGGCGTGGGCGATCGCCGAGTACATCCACGATGATCCTCAACACTCAGCCAAGACCATCTTTGCGACGCATTACCACGAGATGACTGAAATGGCGAAGATGCGGCCGGGTGTCAAGAACTACCAGGTGGCCGTCTCCGAGGCGAACGGGGAGATCGTCTTTTTGAGACGGGTCATTCCGGGGCCGGCAAACAAGAGCTACGGGATCGAAGTGGCACGGCTCGCCGGACTTCCATTTTCGGTGCTCGAGCGCGCGAGAGAGATTCTTTTGAATCTGGAGCAGAATGAGTTGGATCTGACCGGCAAGCCAAAGTTTGCGCGACATCTCAAACGGCCAAGCAAGTTCTTCGATCAACCTTCTTTGCTTGATATCTTCGAGGAGACATCAGAGGATCAGTGAGGCGTGCGACCGTCGAGGCCTGCGCGCCAATTTGACAGGCAGTTCTTGCTCGGCAGTTCTTGCGCGGCATTCCTCGAGGCCATAGACTTGGCCCATCAGACCTCCATCGATCGTTGACTTTTGGAAAGGAAGAAAAGGAACAAAATGAGTCTTTTTTCGAAGCGCCGCGATTTTGTCGTTCAATCGGGAGTAGCCCTGGCCGGCCTGACGCTCTCAGGTCTCGCCGCTGATGCAACGCCCGTAACGTCGGCGAAGCCTCCTTTTGAGATATCGCTCGCTGAATGGTCACTCCACCGAACCCTGTTCGCCAAGCAACTCGACAATATCGACTTCGCGAAAACGGCAAAAATGGACTACGGCATCAGCGCTGTCGAGTATGTCAATTCGTTCTTCAAGGATAAGGCTCAGGACAAGGTTTACCTGGCCGATATGAAAAAACGCGCGAGCGACCTGGGCGTCAGAATTCTGCTCATCATGATCGATGGAGAGGGCGCCCTTGGCGATCCGGACGAGGCGCGCCGGAAACAGGCGGTTGAAAATCACTATCGATGGGTCGAGGCAGCCAAGTTCCTGGGCTGTCATTCAATCCGCGTCAATGCGCAGAGTTCCGGCAGCTATGAAGAACAGATGGCGCTGGCGACGGAGGGCCTCCGGCAACTCACGGAGTTTGGAGCCAAACAGAAAATCAATGTGATCGTCGAGAATCACGGGGGACTGTCATCAAACGGAGAATGGCTGGCGGCAGTCATCAAGAAGGTGGGCCACTCTCGTTGCGGCACCTTGCCGGACTTTGGCAACTTTAGCCTCGGCAACGGGCAGATATATGACCGATATCGGGGCGTCAGCGAAATGATGCCTTATGCCAAGGCGGTGAGCGCAAAATCGCATGAGTTTGACGCCGAGGGGAATGAAGTGCGAACGGACTACAGGAAGATGTTGAAGATCGTTCTCGGTGCGGGTTATCACGGGCACTTCGGCATCGAGTACGAGGGCGACAAGCTCAGCGAGCCGGAGGGGATCAAGGCGACAAAGAGGTTGCTTGAGAAGCTGCAGGTCGAATTTGCGAAGGGATGAACAATCCCCGTGCTCCACCGATACTGCGGGCAGATGGATAGCGTCTGCCACTCGCGTTTACTGGCAGTGCCAAAACCCGTTGAGTGTTCCTTTCAGAAGAGTCTGAGCAGGTGAGGAATTGAGTCACTTTGAGTACGCGCGCGGCACCTAACGGTTGCTGCTGCGCTTCCATCCGCGAAGCTCGTAGTACTTGTCCTTCGGCTCTCCGGTCCACCCATTGATCCCTTTGCGTGGCAGCAACCAGCCGTGGATCACCAACACTCCCACAATCAGAATCGCGATGAAGAGCCATGTCCACTGGCGTCCGGCAGTCGCCGAAATCAGCGCCGTGATTCCAAGCATAACCACCACCTTCGCGACGCGGCGCCATTTGGGCGTGCCTTCTTCAAAGTGTCCGAAGAGAATATTGCCGACGGCGAAGATTGTTGCTACCAGTGCGACATCGAGCCACATATGTTTGATCTCCACATAGCAGACACCCCCGTTTCGGGCCACCGCAGGGGTGGTGAGCTCGCCCGCTTACCCGATCTTGATCCCGAGACTTTCGAGAAACTTTGTCGGTTTCTCACCACCGATCATGGCAAATACGTAGTCGTTTCTCACGCGGGCCGCCTCCTTTGCGGTCTTCGGATCGCGCTCACGTGCACTCATGAGGAGCACCTCATCGGTCGTCACGCCATGGAGTTGCGCAAGGTCGCGGAGAAG
>JBDTUW010000682.1:0-3178 GCA_040007555.1 Acidobacteriota bacterium
GGATCGAGTTCGATCGCACGCTGTAACGCGACTTCGGCCAGGTCGTAATACTCCTCTCCACCGTATCCCTGTGCGTGATGCACATAACATCGTCCAAGCCCGGCGTGTGCGCGGGCAAATTCCGGATCGATGCGAATCGCCTCTTTGAACTTGTCGATCGCCAGCTCAAGTTCGCGGTCATCAAATGTGCGGGAGATGTATTGGAAGAGAAGATCACGGCCGCGGAGATAGAACTCGTAGGCCTCGGCACTATGAGTCAGCGGGCGTTCGATCTTCTCCTGCTCCTCTTCCGTGAGCTTGAGCTTGAGGCCAGCGATGACCCTCTCGGCGATCGTGTCCTGGATGGTGATCAGATCTCGCGCGGCAATGTCGATCTTTTCAGACCAGCGAATCTCACCAGTCGCGGTTGCAACGAGTTGTGCCGTGACGCGGAATCTGTCTGGTGCCTTGATAAACGTCCCGATCAAGACATAACCCACGGCAAGTTCATTCCCAACCTGGCGCGGGTCGACATTGAGACCGGCATAGTTCGCGACATAAGTTGAGGGCCGGACCACCAGCGATCGGAGGTGCGCGAGTTCCGTGATAATGCCGTCGGCCAGCGAGAACTGGTAGAAATCCGACTCGGGATCACCCGACAGGTTTCTGAACGGCAACACCGCAATCGTTTGCCTGGTTTCGGTTCCCCACGAAGTGGGACGTGAGGACCGCTCGCTCCCGCTCTTGCTCGATGCTGGACCTCGGATTACTTCCGGAGCGCCGGATCGTTGGTTCGCAGCGGTACCACCACTCCTCTGGTTTGCGGCATTACTTGGCGATGGATGGCGGAGCCGGCCGAAAACACGACCCAGAGTTCCGCTTAGATGCCAGGCATTGCGCTGCCGCTGCGGGGCCAGAATGTTTGCGGAAGAATCAGCGCTGATCCCGGCTGCGTGAGAAAGGTGCCGCAGGAGAGCCTTCAGATCGGCACCCATCTCCGCCATCGTCCTGTAGCGATCACCCGGTGACTTCGCCAGCGCGCGGGAAAGAATTGGCTCGAGGCCCGCAGGCACCTTCGGATTGACCTCCGTCACCGGTCGCGGAGTGCTGTTGACCACGGCGCTCAGAACCTCGATCCGGTGTCGCCCCTTGAAGGGCTGCTGCCCGGTGACCATCTCGTAGATGACCACGCCGAGACTGAAGATATCGGTACGGTGATCAACCCTTTCGCCGGTTGCCTGTTCGGGAGAGCCGTATCCCATTGTTCCATAGGGGACACCGACCTCTGTCATGGACTTGTCGGCGATGGAGTTCTGCAGAGCGTCTTCACTTCGATCCTCGGAAGGGTCAGGGTTAAGAAGCTTTGCCAGGCCGAAGTCCAGAACCTTTGTCTGCCCTCGATCATTGACGACAATATTGCTGGGTTTGATGTCACGGTGAGCAATCCCGCGCGCGTGCGCGACTTCGATCGCATCCGAGATCTGGATGGCAATCGAAAGCGCGCTCATTGATTCAAGAGGTTGGCCGGAGAGAACTTGCTTGAGCGTTCGCCCTTCGACGAACTGCATGACGATATAGAACAGCCCATCGGTTTCCCCGATGTCATATATCGTCGCGATGTTGGGGTGATCCAGAGCAGAGGCGAGGCGGGCTTCGCGCTCAAACCGACGGCGCGCAGTCTCGGTCGCGGCCAGTTCGGGCAGGAGGGTTTTGATAACGACGAGGCGATGTAATCGAAGATCCTCTGCCTTGTATGCTGTCGCCTGCCCGCCCTCTCCAAGCTGCTCGATGATTCGATAATGTGAGAACGTCGTGCCTGGTGCGAGCCGGGTCATTGGTAACCTCAAGGCGAACTGTGTCGCTCGAGAATGTGGAGATCTCTTTACATTGCCGCTTTGGTAATTGTCGATATGCAGCCACGTCCGGGGCCGCCGCTGTACCATTCGACGGTTATGCTACTACCGGGTGAGGCCGGCATCAAGTTCAACAGTGGAAAAGAACCCGTTTTGGGGTGATGAATTACAGGAATTGGGCGCGGAAGTGCTGCGAGGACTCCAAGAACCGCAACGACTGCGCGCATTGTGATCACCCGACTAGTTTCTGCTGACCATCACTGCAGCCTTCTTTAGTCTGTCGATCGGCGCTGTCGTTGCAGTCCTTGCTGTCCCTGCAGTCCTTGCAGTCCTTGCAGTCGTTTGGGTCCTTTTAGAAGTCGCTGCTCACCCGGTCTTATTCGGATTTGGTGTCATGAACACCAGCACGGACAGTCTTGCCTCGCTTGTATTGACCACTCCGTGAGGCACGCCCGCCGGAGCGCATACAATCTCATTCGAGCCCAGGACATGGCGGATATCCCCGATGATAAAGGTGCCACTGCCTTCAAGGACCAGATATACCTTGTCGGCGTCTTCGTGACTGTGAGTTTTCTGCTCCTGTCCCGGCTCGAGCCCATAGACATCGCAAAAGAAATTCTTCGTCTCGAAGAGATTCACCTTTTGCATCTTCTCGGGCGAGAATCGAGCGCTCTCAATCACTTGTTGCGGACTTTTGATCATTGAATCGTCCCGGAGGAGGCAATCATCTCAGACGCAGGTGTGGGCGAGGCGTGATGATGAACCATGAGCCATGCTGAGTTGACGCGATAAAAGAGATTCGTCGCGGCAGTCGTCGCGGTTATTGGTGCCGATGAGTTATCGAGAAAGATGGCGAGGTTCTCTGTACAACTTACCCACGAGAAATCGCCCGTCACCTTGATCCTCACCTCGCGCGCAGAGACCCGCATGCCTCCAGAATTCTCAAAGATTCGTCGCCAACTATCGTT
Organism: Acidobacteriota bacterium; assembly: GCA_040007555.1. Taxonomy (GTDB): domain Bacteria; phylum Acidobacteriota; class Blastocatellia; order RBC074; family RBC074; genus JANNRD01. The sequence goes on from JBDTUW010000682.1 coordinate 2,801, forward strand.
GACACCCTCCCAGCCAATGATCAACTCCCAGCCAGGGTGCACGCATTTTACCCAGTCAGCGTGCAGCCAGACATCCTCCATCGCCACTAAATCACCGGATTCGAGTGCCGAGTAGAATCGCTCGTTGGCGGCCGCAACCGCGAGTTCCTCATCTATGCTTGCAGCTTCTGCAGCCTCTTCAGAGGCGTCTGAGCCCACCGGCTGTCTTGGTTCCATGTTCGCGATTATAGTTTCCTCAGTCCTAGATGCAACAATTGCGGCAGTTGCCAGTTGCCAGTTGTCAGTTGCCAGTTGGAGGGCGAGAGCCCGAGAGCGTTCCAGAGTTCAACCTTCAGGTGTGCTCCAACACCACGCATTTGAAGACAACCTGAAGGTTGA
>JBDTUW010000683.1:0-3176 GCA_040007555.1 Acidobacteriota bacterium
TGCGAAGGTCCCTTTCACGATCAAAGTCGTCGACAGCGATGAAGTCAACGCCTTCGCGCTCCCGGGCGGCTTCTTTTATGTCAACAAGGGTCTCATTCTGACAGCTGACAACGAAGCCGAGCTGGCAGGTCCGATGGCGCACGAGATAGCTCACGTTGCAGCGAGGCACGGCGTCGAGCAAGCGTCAAAGGGACAGATCGTAAACTGGGGCACCTTGCCACTCATCTTCCTCGGAGGCTGGGGCGGATTTGCCATCCAGCAAGCAGCGGCTCTTGCCATTCCCCTGGGGTTTCTCAAGTTTAGCCGCGCGGCTGAGGAGGAGGCTGACCTTTTCGCAGCGCAATATCTATGGGCAGCAGGCTACGACCCACATGCTCTGGTAACCTTCTTTGAAAAGTTGCAGGCCAAAGAGAAGAAAAAACCCGGAACGATGTCGAAGATATTCAGCACGCATCCGGTGGTCGGTGATCGCATTGAGAAGGTGAATGCACTGATCTCACGATTCCCGGATCGCAGCGAGTACACGATCAATACTTCCGAATTCAACACTGCCAAGAATCGTCTTGTGGCTCAGACGAATGCGCGCGCAGTGACTGCAAGCCGCGGCGGGACGGCGGGCGATCGCGATACCCAACGCCCGAGCCTCAAGAAGCGTCAACCGCCGGCACCCGGAGGCACATCGACTGACCCGTCAGCGACAGGCACTCCGACGTCGACCGATGGAAAGACCGAGCCGGCGACGGACCGTCCGACTCTGAGAAAAAAGGGCGATAGCACAACACCTCCTGCCAAGACGCCTGAACCATAGTTTTCGCACAGATCCTGCAAGGGGCCGCAGTAAGCCCTCGCAAGCGATGATCCGCAACGGGGCCAGCTCAGACGCTGCCCCGTTTTTCTTTTCCAGGGCTCAATCGCTGCCCGTTACTCTGACATTTGCTTTGCTGCTTTCGCGCGTGTAGGATAGCCGCGTTCCGCGGGGAACATTCACTCAACTTCATACAAATCGTCGCGACCGGTTGCCGTTCGAGGGCTTTTTATCCGCCGCCCTTTGTCGTCTTCGGTAAGACGACGCGTCCCAGCAAAAGGAGGAATCGCGTGCAAATCGCGTTGACCATCAATGGCAAGCCCTTCAGTGCTGACATCGAACCACGACTTCTGCTGGTTCATTTACTTCGAGACAATGCGGGATTGACAGGAACGCACATCGGATGTGAGACCTCGATTTGTGGCGCCTGTACGGTGCTGCTCGATGGTGCCACAGTCAAATCCTGCACCCTACTCGCGGTTCAGGCTCATGGTGCGCGGGTGACAACCATCGAAGGCCTCGCAAAGAACGGCGAACTGCATGCCGTACAAATGGGCTTTTGGGAATGTCATGGCCTTCAGTGCGGGTTCTGCACGCCCGGGATGATCATGGCTTCGTGTGGATTGCTCCAGTCAAACCCCAATCCGAGCGAGCACGAAATTCGCGAAGGACTCGAAGGCAACCTTTGTCGCTGCACCGGCTATCAGCACATCATTGACGCCGTCAGGCATGCCGCCGTCCAGATGAGCAGCGAAATCCGTCAAACCCGGTAAGGAGGCGAGTCATGGCGAAGGATGGCAGCAATGAGAAATATGTTGGCCGATCGGTAAAGCGCACTGAAGACCCGCGGCTGATTCAGGGACTTGGTCATTACGTCGATGACATCAAGCTCGCCGGCGAGCTTCACGTGACGATCCTGCGAAGCCCCTATGCACACGCGCGCATCAACTCGATCGAGACGGAGGCTGCTGCAAACGCACCGGGCGTGGTTGGCGTCTTCACCGGTGCAGACATCGACGGTCGCGTCGGGTTTGTTCCGTGTGCAGCAGCGCTACCCGGTCTGAAAGTTCCACAGTTTCCAGTCCTCGCCGTCGGCAAAGTGCTGTTTGTAGGGCATCCCGTGGCGGCCGTTGTTGCCTCAGATAAGTACACCGCTCGTGATGCCCTCGACCTCATCAACGTCGACTATGAGCCGCTCGATGTAGTGGTCGATGCTCTGGCTGCGGCGACGCCGGAGAGCCCGGTGATTCATGAGGCGTTTGGGACCAACGTGGCGTTCGTGCATCAGGCCGGGCTCGGCGATGTTGAGGCGGCCTTCGCTGGTGCTGACCTGGTTGTCAAACAGCGAATGCGGCACCAGCGCCTCGCGCCTATCGCGCTTGAAACGCGTGGTGTTCTCGCCAGCTACCTGCCCGGCGAGCAGCAGTTGACCTTGTGGACCTCAACTCAGATCCCGCATTTGGCTCGCACGCAGATCGCGCTCATGATTGGACTCGCAGAAAATCGACTACGACTGATCGCGCCCGAGGTGGGGGGCGGGTTTGGCAGCAAACTCAATGTCTATGCAGAGGAAGCGCTGCTTGGATTTATTGCGATGAAGCTGCATCGTCCGGTGAAGTGGATTGAAAGCCGCCGCGAGAACATGTCGGCGACGATCCACGGGAGGGGCCAAGTAGGGGATATTGAGCTCGCCGTCAAGAACGACGGAACGATCCTCGGCCTGCGCTACAATGTCTGGGCTGATCTCGGGGCTTACCACCAATTATTGACTCCTGCAATTCCGACCCTGACAGGCCTGATGCTCTCGGGCTGTTACAAGATACCAGCGATCTCGATGACCTGTACCGGGGTCTTTACCAACAAAATGGCAACCGATGCGTATCGTGGCGCTGGTCGGCCCGAAGCGACTTATGTCGTCGAACGGATCATCGACATCGTCGCCATGGAGCTGGGCATAGATCCCGTCGACATTCGCCGCAAGAACTTTCCGAAATCGAATGAGTTCCCTTTCGCCACCGCAACGGGGCTTGTGTATGACAGCGGGAATTACGAGTTGGCTCTCGACAAGGCGCTATCGATTGTGGGCTACGCTGCCCTGCGTCAGCAGCAGGTGGAAGCCCGTGCGCAGGGACGGTTGATGGGTATCGGCGTTTCGACCTACGTTGAGATTTGTGCGCTCGGCCCATCGTCGGCCATGCCGGCCGGTGGTTGGGAGAGCGCCACTGTGCGGGTGGAGCCGACGGGCAAAGTAACTGTTCTTACCGGCGCTTCCCCGCACGGTCAGGGACAGGAGACCTCCTTTGCGCAAATAGCTGCCGACCAGTTGGGTGTCGATCTGAACGATGTTCTTGTTCTCCATGGCGATACGTCG
>JBDTUW010000684.1:0-3168 GCA_040007555.1 Acidobacteriota bacterium
CGACGTATGAAACTACCTGCGCCAGCGCCTGACTCATATCTGTGCCCGGATGGAAGAAGAGCTTGACGAGACCCACGTTCTGGATCGAGCGCGATTCGACATGCTCGATTCCAGTGATGTAGAGGAAGTGATACTCGTAGTACGAGACCAGGTAGCTCTCCATCTGCGACGGGTCCATCCCGCCGTAGGGTTGTGCGACGTAGATCACCGGCAGATTCAGATTCGGAAAGATGTCGACGGACATTCGTGACAAAGCCAGGGCCGAGGCGAGTGCAATGCCGATAACCGCTACGATAATCGTCACGGGTCGTCGCAGCGCGCTGATGATCAGGTTCATTTGCTGCTTCCTTCTCTTCACAGGCAGCGTGCACAACGCTGCCGGTTTGTCCGTTGCATTAGCGCGTCTGCCGCAGCAGATCGAGGAACGGCTTAAGGTCGCCGGTTGCCCTCGCTTTGGCCAATCGCGCTCGCCAGAGTGCGAGTCGCGATAGAGCCATCTCGACTTCAGCTTGCGCGAGCAGCCGGTGAGCTTCTGCCACCTCGGTCACCGTCGTCAGTTCCGCTTCATAACGTTTGCGGACGCGGAGTTCGGTCTCCTGCGCAGCCTGGAGTTGGCGTGGTGCGTTTTCGGCAAGCTCGTTTGCCGAGGCGGTCAACGCCCCGGCATTCGCTTCCTCGGCCCTCACTCGTTGCAGGGTCTGGTCGTACCGAGCCTTTTCGGCTACCAGGTTGATGGCCTCCTGACGACGTCGCAGGCGGAGATTGAAGATGTCCGAGGGCACGAAGCTGATCGTCAGTCCAGTCGCCCAGTTTGGTGTGTCCGGAAAGAATCCGCGATCATTACGCAATCCCCCATCCACCAGTGCTCCGCTGCCGCGACCGAAGACAGTGGTTTGCCAACTGAACCGCGGGAAGAACGAACGATCGAGCACCTCCTGGCGGGCTGTGATGATGTCGAGCGCGGCCCGCTGTAGTCGCACCAACGGGTGGGCTGAGAAGTCAGTGACAGCGAGCGGGACCGGCGTTGGCGGGAAGTCAACGAGCGGTCCGGGCTCGATTGCGATCGCCTGTCCGGCCAAACCGATTGCTTCGGCCAACGCGACGAGCCCGAGAGCGGATTGCAGTTTCGCTTGAATCAAGGTGCTGCGAGCCCCGGCCAGTTCCGCATCCGTACGTGAAGCGTCGGCGCCAGGTCGCAACTGATTGTCCACCAGCACGTGTACCGATATTGAGAACGCTTCCAGCCGTTCAACATTTGCGCGCGCGGCGCACACTGCCTGCTCAGCCGCGACCACGCGCAAAAACGCATCGGCTGCCGCCGTTGCAACATCGAGCTGCGTCATGGTCGCACGCGCCTCCGCTTCGTCTGTCACGCGGTTAGCGAGGCTCACGCCAGCCTTCCGGACGCCAAAGTCGAAGGGCTCCCAGGCTACGAGCAATCCGCCACCACTCCCCCAGACGCTATCGACAAAAGAGGAATTTGGCAGTGCGGGCCCGGAGATTGGTGAGATACCCGGCTGAGGGAAGAACTGTCCAAAGACGTTATTGCGAGTGCCTCGTGTCTGTTGCCAGTTCATCTCCGCGCGTGGCAAGTAGGTATTGCGCGCCACGTCAATACCCACTCTCGCCGCATCCGACTGCGCCCTCGCGGCGCGCATGGCCGGGTAATTCCGCTCGGCCAGATCGACTGCTGTTTCCAGCCTGAGAGGTGCGGTCGGAGCCTCCTGCGCTCGCGGTGTCAGAGGGCACGAGAGCACGGCCAGGCAAAGGCAGGCTGCTTGCAGACTCTTGTTCGTCAAGGTTGACGTCTCCTTGTTCCAGGAATGATCAGCTGATCTGTCCAGGGTCCGATCACCTGTTCTTCTGCGACGCCCCGATACTCGGAGCGGGTTAAGTGGCGCGCATTCGCCCGTCACCATCAACCCGTGCCAGCCAGCGGATACGCTCGCGGACTAAGTGAGTTCTCGTGCGTGGTGTGGCGATTACCGCTCATCGTCGAGCACACGGAGGGTCACGCCGTAATTACTTCTTTTGCTTTCTGACGCCAACCTGCGCGTGGGTGTGCCGAGAGGGCTCCTCAAATAACTCACCGAACAGTTCTCGTACTCGTTCTTTAGCGACCTTGAGCGCTTTTCGTCCGAGTGGCGTCGCACGGTACAACTTGCGCGAGCGTTTGCCCTCACGCTCTTCGGTCGCGAGGAGATAGCCTTTCTTTTCGAGTCCGTGCAAGATCGGATAGAGAGTGCCGGCGCTTAGCCGGTAGCCGTGGCGTGCCAACTCTTCACTGATCCACGCGCCGTATATCCGCTCGTCGCAGGCGTGATGCAGGATATGCAGCCTAATCAGCCCAGCGTAAAGGTCTCGGTCGTCCATGGTCTGTGCCTCGGTGTATCGACGTTCGGCATCGAAATACGGTATCGAAATGCGACACTATCGCAGGGCAGCAAACGAAGTCAACCGGTGATAGATCCGCAGGGCCGCCAGTTGCCTGAGACGCGCGCGAGGGTGCGAGCTGTCAGGCAGCACGGGGGCGGTTGACACCGTTTAGCGTGCAGCTCCCGGCATTAAATCTCTGCAGGCTGCGATACGAGGCAGCAAGCCTCATCGCCCTTGAGGTCCAGGAATCGGTGCAAACAACCAGACGAGGCTACGTTTGGCGATAGTCATCGTCACCGGGTGGGAAGCCCTAAGGTCGATGCGACGTTGCAGTGTGACTGGTTTGCCCTTGTCAGGCGATGGGCGATGACGCGAGGATAGATCATTCCGAGGTACGCAAATAAGAACCAAGACAATCAGAGTTCTTTCCCGCGGCCGGGAACAATCAGAAGAATAAGGTCAGCGCCTCCTCCCTCACGCAGCTGGTTCTGACAAAGATTCGGCCCAATCCATCCAGCCTCGAGCCAAAAGCTGCTCCGCAATCCTCGTCCAAATCCGATAGTCCAAATCCGATAGTCCAAATCCGATAGTAAGGATAATCGGGAACTGTCTCTGATGGACGGGAGGGAGTGAATCGCATGGCGCAGGTCGGTGACCTGCTTCAAATCAGTTCCCAAGACCTCAATGGCTCAACCACTCCCAATCCTGGCGTCCGAGCCGCTCCCATTTTTTATGGGGATTCCGGATTTTTAGTGGGTAGTGTCCAGCGGAAAATATGAGTTTATCGCTTTG
>JBDTUW010000685.1:0-3167 GCA_040007555.1 Acidobacteriota bacterium
TCCGGACACCTCTCTGAAGGCGCCCTGGCGGGAAACAAGAATGGTGTGGGGTTAGTCGCCCGTATTCAAGCATGCGCCCAACCGCTACGCTACCGAAAGCGCCTTCGCAGTCTGACATTTAGAGCCGGCGCGCATCTTCGGGAATTGGTGGCCAAATGGGGGCGATAAGGTCGCTTCGGCGTCACCTGATTATTGAAGAGGTCAAGCCAATATCCGCTAAGAAGTGCGAGATATTATGGTGTGCCGGGTACGATTAGGGGTAAAATAATCACTTGTCACTTCCCCCGGAACCCACCATGTTGCGGCTGGAGGTGGCGTCACGGACACGCTGGGATGAATCGAAATCGTTTCTGCCGAAGATAGGCAAGAACGCCTTCCAATACTGTGGAATCCACCGGCTCGCCTGAGAGAGGCAAGACCGTGATTGGAACACATCGCCGGATCGGAGCACATCAAAGCTGGGATGTTCGAAATTGCATCGGAGCCGAAATCATAAAATCGAAGAATGAATTGATGAAGGCTTTGCACGACTCTGATGCGCAAATGCTGCTGGGTTGATATTTTCGCAGCTTAAATTCGAAACAAGTCATTAAAACGAACCAGAACTCACGGAGGAATCATGAGAAGTCTTATCTCGAGCGCCGGCCTCGCCAGGTATCGGTTGGCACTCTTAATGTTTGCGATGCTGTCGCTCGCCCCAGCAGCCTTTGCCCAGTTTGACACTGCAGCCGTTCTCGGCTCGATCACAGACGCGACGGGCGCTGCGGTGCCCAAAGCGAGCGTATCTCTCAAGAATCTGTCGACCGGCGTCACAGTGAACGTCCAGTCAGATGAAAACGGCAATTACCAGTTTTTCAACGTCAAGATCGGGACCTACTCGGTGACCGCCGAGGCAATTGGCTTCGCCAAGGGCCTCGCAGAGAACGTGCAAGTGACGGTCAATGCGCGTCAACGCGTTGATCTGGCACTGAAGGCTGGAGCTGTGACAGACACCGTCACCGTCTCCGCGGATTCGGTCGCGCAGCTCGAGACCGAAACCAGCGCGCGCGGCCAAGTCATCACTCGCGAGCAGATCGTCAACCTGCCGCTCAATGGTCGAGCCTATGCCGATCTGGCCCTGCTTTCACCTGGCGTGCGGAAATCGGTACTCAACAATGACGGTTCCGGCAGCCGCGATGCCTCGTTCAATGTCAACGGACTACGCAGCTCGCTCAACAACTTCGTGCTCGATGGAGTTGATAATAATTCGTATGGTACGAGCAATCAGGGCTTCTCGAACCAGGTCGTCCAGGCATCGCCGGACGCGGTCCAGGAGTTCCAGGTGCAGACCAACAATTTCAGCGCCGAGTTTGGAAGAGCCGGCGGTGCGGTCATCAATGCCAGTCTGCGCAGCGGCGGCAATCAGTTTCACGGATCGGCATATGACTTCATCAGGAATACTTCGCTCAATGCGGTAGGCTTCATCAAGCCAACTCGCGGAGTGAAACCGGTCCTCATTCAGAACCAGTTCGGCGGCACGGTCGGCGGCCCGATCATCCGGGACAAGACCTTCTTCTTTGTCGATTACGAAGGGTTCCGCCGCATCACGCGCAGCCTTCAATTCGCGACGATTCCGACACTAGCGCAGCGCAGCGGACAGCTTGGAGTGCCCGTTCGCAATCCATTCACGGGCGAGGTGTATGCGAACGGCGTCATCCCGAGCAACCTGATTACACCCTTCGCCAAGTCGGTACTCGCAGCGCTGGCGCTGCCCGTCACCAATCCGAATGGAACGGGTGTCATCGCCAACAACTTCGAGGACCTGCCGCGCAGCAAGTTTTACAATGATAAGTTCGACGTCAAAATCGACCAGAACTTCAACGCGAAGACGACCGCCTTTGTGCGTTTGAGCCATCGCAAGGTGAACAACTTCGAAGCACCGGTGATTCCAGCGCCGATTTATAACTCGGCGAATGCCTTTGTCCGAGTCATTAATCAGCAACTCGCCACGGGTGTCACGCACACGCTCACGGGAACGTCGCTGATCGAGTTTCGCCTTGGCATCTCACGCACCAAAGCGGGGAAGACGCCGACGGGCGTGGGTGATCCGAGTTTCAGCCTTCCCGGACTGCCGACCGACGCGCGTTTTGCTGGTGGCTTGAGCACGCAAAACATTAGTGGTTATACCGGTCTTGGACGTCAGGATAGCAACCCCCAGTTCCAGAACCCGACCATGGTCAATCCACGGGTCAACTATACTTTTGTCCTGGGCAAACACGCACTCAAGGCCGGATACGAGTATCAGACCATCAGCACCGACATCGATGACTTCAACCCGAAGTACGGACGTGACTCTTATGCCGGACAATTCAGCCGGCCGACGACCGTGACCACCAGCGATAACATTTACAACTTCGCTGATTTCCTTTTTGGCGCGCGCAGCAGCTACGATCTGAACAACGCGCTGATCATTAAGCTGCACCAGAGGATGCATTTCGCTTACCTCCAGGACGACTTCAAGCTCGCACCCAAATTGACGGTCAATGTGGGACTGCGGTGGGAGTACGACGCACCGTTCACGGAAGCGTAGAACCGCCTTGCCAATTTCGATCCGGCGACCTTGACACTCATTCAGGCAAAGGATGGTTCGATTTATGACCGCGCGCTGGTCCATCCTGATCGCAACAACTTCGCTCCGCGACTTGGTTTTGCGTATCAGCTAATGAGCAAGACCGTCGTCCGCGGCGGATATGGAATCAGTTACATCCATTTCAACCGGCTCGGTGGTGAGAATCTGCTCTCGTACAACGGTCCGAACATCATCAGCAATAGCCTCACTCAGCAGACGTTCAACGGAACGACCCCGGTACCGATCTGCACCGGCAACAACTTCCTGGGGTGCTTCCGCAAGACTGAACAGGGATATCCTGATGGCTTTGTATCGCCAGAGCGGTTCAACCCACTCGCGGCGCGTGTCAACTTCACACCAGCGGACACGCGAACTGCGTACGTCCAGAGCTGGCATTTGACCGTGCAGCACGAACTACCCTGGAAGCTTCTGCTGGATGTCGCCTATGTCGGCAATCGCAGCAACAAGCTGATCATTCTGGCGGACTACAACCAGGCGCGTGCCAATGCCGCGACCGAGAACACCTCGCTGCAGGCGCGTCGTCCCTTCTCTGCCTACT
>JBDTUW010000686.1:0-3163 GCA_040007555.1 Acidobacteriota bacterium
TGCCTCACGAATGCGAATCGCCGCCTCCGACTCACCAATGTGGTCGAGCATCAACGCTCCAGAGAGAATCAACGCTACGGGATTGACGATATTCCTTCCCGCCAGATCGGGAGCTGCGCCGTGCGCCGCCTCAAACAGCGCCACCTCATCCCCAAACACCACGCCTGGTGCGAGGCCAAAACTCCCTACGAGACCAGCCGAGAGGTCCGAGATGATGTCACCATACTGGTTCGGCAACAGCAGCACGTCCCATCGCTCCGGCTGACAGGCAAGTTGATAGGCGCACGAATCCACCATCGCATCATCAAAGGCGATCTGGGGAAACTCAAGCGCCACGGCCGCCACCGTGCGCAGGAACAGCCCGTCGGTCAACTGCAGCACATTTGCCTTGTGAATTGCCGAAAGCCGGCGCCGGCCATGACGATCAGCATAGGAAAATGCGAAGCGTGCGACCCGTTCCGAGGCTTTGCGCGTCGTGATCTTGATCGCTTCGGCGGCATCTTCTCCGACGCTGTGTTCGTAACCGCTGTAAATGTCCTCGGTCAATTCCCGGATGATGACGACGTCCAGTTTGGAAGAGTGTGCGGATACGCCTTCAAACGCGCGCACCGGGCGAACATTGACGTAGGCGCCCAATTCGAGTCGCAACGCAGTATTGACATTGGAGTAGACGCGCTGAGAGCCGTCCGCGTGCTGGATCATGACTTTGCCGCCCATCTTCTCGATGAAAAGCGGACTCTTGAGCACCAGACCGCATTGCCGGATCACATCGACCGATTCGCGAGGCAGCGGTGTTCCATACATGCGCTCAGCGGCTTGACCGATAAGCACCGATTCCCAGGAGCACTTGACTCCTGTCGCCTCGATGACCCTGACGGCAGCGTCGCTGACCTCAGGACCGACTCCGTCACCCCGAATGATTGCGATTCGATACATGCACCATCCATTTTATCTGCCGCTCTTGCGGGCCTTCGCGATTGAAGCTTCAACCAGGGGCACCATGATCTTGTAACCGTCGGCATTCGGGTGCAGCCCGTCGCCCGCCAGCTCAGCCTTGAGCATCCCCTTGTCGTCAAGCATCGGAGTGTAGTAGTCGAGGTAGGTATGCCCATTGGCGGCGCAATATGTCTTCAGCCACTCATTGAGGCGTCGAATCTGATCGGGCGAGCGTCGTTCACTGACTTTCGTCTTGCCGTAGTCATGAATCGGCAGGATAGAGGCGAAAACCACCTTGATGCGGTGCGCACGCGCGAGTTCTGCGATCGAAGCGTAATTGTCCTCGATCGATTCGAGCGTCGCCGGCCCGGTATTGCCGGCGATGTCGTTTGTGCCTGCGAGTATGACCACTACCTGCGGCTGCAGCGCGATGACATCCGGTCGAAATCGAAGCAGCATCTGCGGAGTCGTCTGACCGCTGATTCCGCGATTGACGTAGGGTTTGCCGGGAAAATATTCGGCAAGTTTCCAGCCATCGGTTATCGAATCGCCGAGGAAGACAACACGGGATTCACTCTGCTCGGGTGCAGCGAGCTTGGCGTTGGCGTCGCGATACCTCGCAAGCTGGGGCCAGTCCTGCAGCCTTCGCTGCTGACGCTCGACCTGAAGTTTAAGCGCTTCCACCGAATCCGGGGCCGGTTGGGCGGGCGCCGTCTGAGCGGCGATCGAGACTGTCAGAAGAAGGATCAGTGCGACAGCAAAGATTGGACGTCGGGCAATCATTGAGTATCTCCTCGCGAAAAGTGAAGTGCGGAACCGCTGGCACGCGGCCCGCCGGAAAGCAAAATCGAAAGGGTCAATTTCCGAAAAAGGAATGGAAGCCTTCGCTACCGCGCACTGAGCGCGAGGTCGGCGATATCCTTGCGATATTCGCGACACATTTTCTGTGCGGGAACTGCCTTGCCCGGATTACAGAGGCCGACGGGATTGAAGACATCGCGAACTGCGAGCATCGCGTCGAGCGAAGCCTGATCGAAGATCATCGGCATGTACTCAATCTTATCGACGCCGACGCCGTGTTCACCCGTGATTGTCCCACCGGCGTCGACGCAAAGCTTCATGATCTCCCGACCCGCCGCATGCACCCGAGCCACTTCGTCAGGGTTGCGCCCATCATAATTGATGTTTGGATGCAGATTGCCATCGCCTGCATGGAAGACTGTTGAGAGACGAAGTTGATACTTCGCTCCAATCTCATAGATCTTCGCCAGCACTTCGGGAAGCTTGGTGCGTGGCACAACCGAATCCTGCACCATCAGATCCGGACTGACGCGGCCAAGCGCGCCAAATGCGCCCTTGCGACCCGCCCAGAGTTTCTTGCGTTCGATCTCATCGCGCGCCTCGCGCACAGATCTCGCTCCGTGTTGCTTGCAGATATCGACTGCGCGTCGGGCGTGATTGTCGAGCCCTGCCCGTAACCCGTCGAGTTCCACGATCAGACACGCCGCGGCATCTGTGGGATATCCGGCCGCGTAGATCGACTCCTCAACCGCCCGAATCGTCACACCATCAATCATCTCGAGAGCCGCCGGTAACATCCCGCCTGCGATGATTGCCGACACCGCGCGACTGGCATCATTGATGTCAAGAAAATCCGCAAGTAATGTGACTACGCCCTGTGGCGTACGTGTCAGCCTGAGCGTGATTTTGGTGACAATACCCAGCGTTCCCTCGCTTCCGACGAAGGTTCCCACGAGGTCGTAGCCGATTGCGTCCGCTCCGGCGCCGCCGAGATTGATCAGCTCACCTGTTGGCAGCACAACCTCGAGACCGAGAATGTGATTGCTCGTCATGCCATATTTGAGGCAATGCGGCCCACCAGCATTCTCGGCAACATTGCCGCCAAGGGTGCACGCTGTTTGCGATGACGGGTCGGGTGCGTAGTGGTAGCCGCGCGCCGCGACCGCCTGTGAAAGCCTGATATTAATCACACCGGGCTGGACGACGGCTCGGCGATTGGCGTAGTCGACTTCAAGGATGCGGTTTAATCTGGCCATCTCGATCGTGACCGATCGCTGCCCCTTCTCACAGCCGAGTCCGATCGCGCCCGAGCTCAGCCCGGTTCCGGCACCCCGTGGCCCAAAAGCTACACCCTGGGACGACAGCAAACGAACTATCTGGACCACTTCCTCCGTTGAGCCGGGAAAGACCACGGCCAGCGGTCGCG
>JBDTUW010000687.1:0-3158 GCA_040007555.1 Acidobacteriota bacterium
GAACTCAACGGCAAGCAGGCCAACCTCGTCACGGGAAATCACCTCCGCCTTCACATCCAGGTTCCCGCCGGCGAGCTTCGCGGTTGCCGTGGTTAGTTCGCGCACTGGCCGGACGATCATCTGTGCCAGCATTACCGCCAGCGCGATCCCCAGGACTCCGAGCGTTCCGGCCAGGGCCATTGTCAACAAAAACGATCGCCAGGCGGCCTTCGCGGCGGCATCGGACTTTGCCAGCATTGCAGACTGGTTCAGCCGCAACAGTTCATCACAGCGGCCTCGCAACCGGTGAAATAGCGGTTCGAGCCGCTGGAAGTAAAAATTGTCCCGGGCAGCGTTCGTCGTGGGGAGGGCGGAGAAGGCGCTGAGGGTGCGATAATACTCGTCACGGTCACGTCGTATGACCTCGATCAATTGAGATTCGCCCGGTTCCGTGATGTTATGCGCCGCCTTTTCGAAGGCCTCGTCAAATCGCTGACGATAGTCTCGCATTTCAGCCTGGGCCCGCTCCGAGAGCCCGAGGAGAAGAAATACCGCCGCCGAGTCCTGCCTTTCCAGACTATCCTTCATATCCTGCGCAGCGACGACGGAATCATAGTTATGGGAGAGTATCTGACGTGTTACGCCGCTCATTTCGTGAAGCCACCACGCACTCCAGCCACCGAGTACCAGTATCGCAGCAACAAAGATTGAGTAGCCTAGTGATAGCTTCGTGCGTAGATTCATACGTGTCAGGCCATCAAAAACGAAAGCGGTTACTCTCCATCTCCTGATGGGTGTTCATCCACCTCGGCTCGCGTCTCGCCGAGGGGTACGACATGAACGCTTGCATCGCGCACTTCATTGAGAAAACGGTTGATCACCGAGCCGCGGAAGAGGATGTCCCATCGTGAGCGCGCCGACTGGCCGAAGATGACGACGGTGATTCCCTCGCGACCCGCAAACTCGATCAGCGCATCCGCAACGTGCGAGCTTTTTAGTCGTACAAACCTGGCGCCCAGCCCTTCGGCAAAGCGCACGTTCTCCATCAGTCGGTTGTAATCCTTTGGGTCAATCCGTCCCGGCTCTTCACGCGGCGATTCCACGTAGACGGCGCACCAGTCCGATGCCAGGCGCCCGGCGATACGCGAACCGGCACGCAGAAGCTTCTTTGTATTACCGCGTGACGTGATGCAGACCATCACTTTCTCGGGAATGACGGCTTGATCCAGGCCTTCGCGCGCGCGGTAGTCGCGCGCCTTCGCCGCCTGGTCCTCCGCTACCTGACGCAGCGCCAGCTCGCGCAGTGCCGAGAGATTGCCTTTACGGAAGAAATTGTTGAGGGATTGCTCGATCTTCTCCACGCCGTAGATCTTGCCCTGCCGCAGCCGGGTCCGCAGTGTGTCGACGGAGACGTCAACGTTGACAACCTCGTCCGCCCGCAACACAAAGCTATCGGGTACAGTCTCGCGGACACTGACGCCAGTGGTGCGTGCGACGGCGTCATTGAGGGATTCGATGTGTTGAACGTTGATGGCCGTAATGACTGAGATTCCAGCGGCCAATAGATCGAGCACATCTTCGTAGCGTTTTCGGTTCTTTGAGCCGGGCACATTGGTGTGGGCCAACTCGTCGACGATTGCAATCTCTGGCTGACGCGCAGTCACGCCATCCAGATCCATCTCCTTGATCGTCACACCGCGGTACTCGATCAGTCGTAAAGGGACGACTTCAAGATCGCCGATCATCGCCTCGGTCTCTGCGCGCGTATGCGTTTCAATGAGCGCGATGACGACGTCTACACCCTGCCGTTTTAGCAGGTGCGCCTCTTCGAGCATCTGGAATGTTTTCCCTACCCCAGGTGCCGCGCCGATGTAGATGCGGAGACGCGCGCGCTCACCCTCCTTAAGCCGGGTGAGAAAGGCTTCTGGCGTGGCGCGCTTGTCTCCGTTATCCGTTATGCCCATATCTTTCAGTCAGGGCTATGGTCAGTCAGCACTATGGCAAGTCCTCGCTCAAGAAAGGAAGGGCTCACTTGAAGAAGAAGACCTCACGCGACCTTCGCGTGAGATCTTCTTCTTCGAGTAGCCTTGCCCCCAGGTAGTCCGACCCACTGCCGCGGTCCAGCATCATCTTTTCACCATCTTTTCATCGGCTTGACCTCATCAAGCTTAAGGTTAAGCAGCAGAACGTTGACGCGGGGCTCGCCGAGAAAACCAAACTGACGCCCTTCAGTGAACTCGCCGACGATCTTGCGTACTTCGTCCTCATTCATACCGCGCTCCCGAGCCACGCGCGGCACCTGGAATTCCGCGCCTGCTGGTGAGATGTGGGGATCGAGCCCGGAAGCGGAGCTCGTCACAAGATCAACCGGGATCGGCTTGCCGGGATTCTCGGCCCCGAGCTTCTCAGCGTCTGTCTTGACGCGGTCAATCAGCTTCCTGCTCGTCGGACCAAGGTTCGACCCCGAGGAGGCGCCTGCGTCGTAACCGGTTGCCCCCGCAGCGGAGGGACGTGAGCGAAAGTAGCCAGGCGAGGAGAAGGGCTGTCCGATCAACTTCGAGCCAACTACCACGCCCCGACGCTCGATCAATTGCCCGTTCGCCTTGTCTTTGAAAAGCACCTGGGCCAGTCCGGTGACGACCAGCGGATAGATCAAGCCGAGCAGAACAGTCGTTACCAGGGTCATTAGCATGGCTGTCATCAAATTCTTCTTCATAGTCCTTTACCCGATTCGTCTACGCCAGTCCCAGGGCGACGATCATCACGTCAATGAGTTTGATGCCGACGAACGGCGCAATGATCCCGCCGAGGCCGTAGATCAACAGGTTGCGGCGGAGCAGCGCGGCTGCGCTCATGGCGCGATACTTGACGCCTCTGAGCGCAAGCGGGATCAGCGCGACGATGATCAGCGCGTTGAAGATGACGGCCGACAGGATCGCCGACTGTGGCGTCGCCAGGCCCATGATATTGAGCGCGGTGAGGACCGGGAATGCGAGGGAGAACATTGCCGGAATAATCGCGAAGTATTTGGCCACATCGTTGGCGATGGAGAACGTGGTCAGCGCCCCGCGCGTCATCAGCAGCTGCTTTCCGATCTCGACCACCTCGATCAGCTTGGTGGGGTTGGAGTCGAGATCAACCATGTTGCCGGCTTCCTTGGCTGCCTGCGTGCCGGTGTT